>CAZDIO010000093.1:0-3749 GCA_964505555.1 uncultured Bdellovibrionales bacterium | reverse complement strand
TTTTCTCAAAGAGCGATAATTGAGATCTTGTGGCGATCGGCAAGGGCAACTACTTTATCCTGATTGAGAATCAGGCACTTCCCTGCTTCTATTGCTAACACTCGGGCTTTAACAGCGATCATCGACGCGATAGTTTTTTCACCAATGGTCGGTACATCAAAACGCATATCTTGGGTGACTTTTGAAAACTTCACAATCACACAACCCTTCCCTCCAAGCTCCCCTCCTCTACGAATCGCTTGATCGGTTCCCTCTACTGCTTCCACGGCGACCACTACTCCTTCTCGAACAACGACGAGCTGACCGATATCTTGACTACTCATTGCTTGGAGAGCAGAAACTCCTACCTCAATGTCTTTCATCTCATCAGCCGTAGGTTTGGAGCTCGTTAACACTCCAGCTTGCACATAATACTCCTCCATGAAGCAGGTCGAAGGAACAACTTCAATCTGCTCACGAAGCAGCTCCTCTGCGATGCCACGCATGAGCACGTCATCCTTTGTCGATCGTAGCCTTGCAAGAAGGGAAGCTCCGCGGAGATCGAGAGAAATTCCACCAAAGAGCTTCACCCGATTAATTCCTCCAACCATCGCTACTTTGTCGATTTTTGATCTTTGAAACGTATCGATTAATTTCCCAAGCTGACCGACTTTGATCCACACACACTCAGACACCTGAGATTCAAGCTCCCGATCTGTCTCTCCAATGTGGCACACGGCAACAATTTCATATCCTTTCTTCTTTGCACTTTCTGCAAAGAGTATTGGAAATGTCCCGTTTCCCGCAATGAGCCCAATTCGTTTTGGCTGATCTTCCTCTGCGCATACTTTGGTCAAAAATGGTTCGGTCAAAGAGTGCATCTCTTTTACAATCGTTACGCTATGCCGTTTTTGCTCATCACGACGCTTCGGCGCTACTGAGTGCTTTGAGAGGAGCGGCGACTCCTCGTTCTGATTCCGTGATGAACCGAAGCATCTTCTCTACCAGTGGTCTCTGCTTCAATTCTTCAGGAACGTTTGCAACCTTTTCTTTTATTCGACCCGGGGAGGAAAAAAGTAATCGATATGTTTTTCTCACCTCTTGTATATCCTCTTTGGACACTCCAGCTCGCTCAAGTCCAATCACGTTCACCCCTCGCAGGTGCGCCCGATCTCCCTGGGCAATGCAAAACGGAGGAACATCCAAACTCACCATTGAGCCTGCGCCGATTAAGGCATAATCTCCGACATGACAAAACTGGTGCATCCCCGCAAGACCACCAAGAATAACACTGTTGTGAATAGTTACATGACCGGCAAGCGCTACTGAGTTAGAAAAAACATTCTTGCTCCCCACACGACAATCATGCCCCACGTGGGAGTTTGCCATAAATAGGTTTTGATCACCGATAATCGTTTTCATCGTACCATGAGCAGTTCCTGGCTGAAGCGTTACGTATTCACGAATAATGTTTTTCTCGCCAATAAGTAGCTCTGACGGTTCACCGTGAAATTTCAGATCTTGTGGAACCCCACCAAGAGAGGCAAAAGGAAACACCGTGCATTCAGCACCGAGAGTCGTTCTTCCGGAGATGACTACATGAGAATAGATCTTTGCACGGTCCCCAACTTTTACATCAGGACCAATAACCGCATACGCGCCAACTTCTACTTCATTTCCAAGCTCAGCGCCCTGCTCAACAATTGCAGTTGGATGTATCTTACAACTCATCGTGTAAAAACCTCTATTCTACTTCCGTAGCGGTGATGATCGCTTCACAGGCTCGCTCATTTCCAACAAACGCCTTCCCCTCCATCTTCCAATGTCCAAACTTTACCCGAAGAAACTTCGTTTCAAGCCGAAGGGTATCCCCTGGAAAGATCTGTTTACGAAATCGAACTTCTTCTGCCCCAGAAAAAACAACAAGTTTTTCTGCTGACACCCCGCCGGTGCAGATCTTTGCAAACACGGCCCCAAGCTGAGCGATACTCTCTAAGATGATCACCCCCGGCATCAGGGGACGGGTAGGAAAGTGCCCTTGAAAATAGGACTCACTGGCAAGCACATGCTTTATCCCCACTGCACTCTTTCCATCAACAAACTCAATCAGCTCATCGATAAAGAGAAACGGTGGCCGATGAGGAATGATCTGCTTAATCTCCTCTATTCCAAGAGGAAGTTTTTTTGCAAAGTGAGTCAGATCCATAAGGTGTCCCTATGACGAAGATAACAATCGTCAGTTTGCCGCATCAAACTCTTTTACGACCCGGTCAGTAATATCGATGCTCGAGTCTGCATATAAAACAGATTGCGAGCTCTTCTCAAGAATCATCGTATATCCCTCATCCTTACCGACCTTATCTACGATCTTTCGCATCTTCTTAAGAAGATCGGAAACAAGCATTCCATTTTTACGACGAAGGGTTTCTTGAGAATCCTCAAAGGTTCGCTTTAAGCTTTTTTCAAGATTGATAAGTTTCTCTTCACGGCTTGTTTTTGCATCCCCGCTCAAGCTCTCTTTTTGTTTCTGAAATTCTCCCTGCTCTTTTTCAAATTCAAGCTTCTTCTGATCAAGCTTTGCTTGCATCTGCTTAACCTCTTTCTCATACTCCTTCTGCGCTTCCCCTCCTGCCTTCGAGGTTGATAACGCCTTTTGAAGGTCGACATATCCGATACGAAGTTCTGTTGGAGCAGCAATTGCAGGAAGAATGCTTCCAAAGAGACAGATCGCAATAACCAAAAAAGCTGCGGTTTTTGTTGACATAGATACCTCAATAAAAAATTAAGCTGAAATGTAAGCCATATTATTAACCTTTTTTGATAGTAAAAAACAAGGTTTGAGCTCAGCTACTCTCCGCAGAGAAAGAATACAGTGCACCATAATTTCAAATTGGAACGACAACGTTAGAGTAGATAAAATAAACCTTGCTGATAGTGTGACTTTGGGAGGTGTTTTTGGTTATATGAACTAACGAACATTTACTCCTCACCGTAATATAGTTGTTATTTTCTAGGAGAATACTATGGGAATCAATCGAGTTTTCTTATTAGGTAACCTTGGCGCCGATCCTGAGCTCCGTTACACGACAAACCAGAATGCAGTTTGTACCATGCGCGTAGCCACAGGGGAGCGGAGAAAAAACGCTGAGGGGGAATGGGTCGATCATACTGAATGGCATCGTGTCATTGCCTGGGGAAAAACCGCAGAGAACTGTTCCCAGTATCTTGCAAAAGGGCGACAGCTCTTTGTTGAAGGACGACTTCAGACTAACAAATGGCAGGACAAAGAGGGGAAAGACCGCTACACAACAGAGATCATCGCTCAAACAGTGCAGTTTGTTGGCGGCAAAGGTGATTCAGCAGGTCTCTCCGGAGGTGTGGAGATGGAATCTTCTCCCCCAATGGGTGGTGATGATTCATCATTTAACTCTTCACCCCAACAACCCTCAGGAAAAGTTCCTGAGGTGAAGTTTGATGATGATGATATTCCGTTTTAACGAGGACTCTCCCATTTAGATGTAATTTCTGTCGTTGCGAGCGGAAGGCCCGGCGGTCAGCTCTAAGGCTTATGCTTAGACTTCTACTTAAACTAAACTTAGCCTTGCTCTTGCACTTGCTCTCCACATTTGTGTCCCGTCCTGATTAGCGTCCACATCAGAAGAGCGAGGAGTCTGGTATATGAGATATAAAGAGGGGACGTATCGTAAATTTAGCGAGGAATTGAAGGAGCGGATAGTAGAAGAGATAGAAAGTGGTAATATTTCGCAAGC
>CAZDIO010000092.1:0-9454 GCA_964505555.1 uncultured Bdellovibrionales bacterium | reverse complement strand
CGAAGGCTCCAATCCTGGGCCATTCGCACCAGGGCATTGTAAACGGCGCTATCTCCGTGAGGGTGGTAGTGCTTGAGAACCTCTCCAACAACACCCGCACACTTTGAGTGTTTCTTTCCTGAGGCAAGACCTTCCTGATGCATCGCATAGAGGATTCGGCGGTGAACCGGCTTTAGACCATCACGAACGTCAGGAAGCGCACGACCAATAATGACGCTCATTGCGTAATCCAGATAGGATCCACGCATTTCGTCTTCAATGTTTACTGGGATAATGTTTGTAGATTCCATAACTGTAACTACTTTTTTATATGTCTAAATTTCTAACTCGGAGTGCGTTTTCTTCAATAAATTGCCGTCGTGGCTCAACGACATCGCCCATAAGAAGCGTAAACAGTGTGTCAGACTCAATCGCATCTTCAATTCTCACCTGAAGCATCGTGCGTTTTACCGGATCAAGCGTTGTCTCCCACAGCTGAACAGGGCTCATCTCACCAAGACCTTTGAAGCGGGTGACGGTAAAACCAGTTCTGCCCCGATCAATTAACACCTGGCGAATATCAAAAACGGTTTGGCAACTTTTTGAAAAACCACCTTTTTCGCCATCTTCCGTAAGCTGATACGGCGCCTCTCCTAAGACCTCTGCCCGACGAAGAAGGAGCTGAAGCTGCTTAAAATCTTCGTTATTAAAGAGCGCAAAGTCTACCTTGGTAACCCTTTTTGTTCCGGAGCGACGCGTTGCAAAATCAATTCGTGACCCACCATGTTCCTTATCTGGGCTAACGGTTGCAGAGAGAACCTCGATCTCAGGAGCAGAGGTTTGAAGCCACGAGCTAATCTGTTCGGCACACTCTTCGAGCTTCCCTTTCTCGTTTACAACCTCTCGAGAAAAATTCTTCAGAAGCGCCGCTGCTGCTATCACGGTTCGCTCGACTCCATGGAGCTCAAAAACATCTAAGATTCGAGAAGCATCGCTGATCTCTCGAAGAAAGCTCTCTAGTTCTCTTCCTCGAAGCTCTAATTTTGCGCCCTGTCCTCGAACGGCGATATTTTGTGCTCCAGCATTAAAGATAAACGCCTCAAACGCCTTTTCATCATGAAGATAATGCTCTGCTTTTCCGCGTTTCAAACGGTACAGTGGCGGTTGCGCGATATAGAGATACCCTCGCTCAATAAGTTGCGGCATTTGGCGAAAAAAGAAGGTTAAAAGAAGGGTTCGAATATGCGATCCGTCCACGTCGGCATCGGTCATAATCACGACTTTGTGATAGCGGAGTTTCTCCACATTAAAATCATCCTGCCCAATCCCACAACCAAGGGCGGTAATGATAGTACGAATTTCTTCAAAGGCAAGCATCTTATCAAAACGTGCCTTCTCGACGTTTAGGATCTTTCCTTTCAGCGGCAGAATCGCTTGATTTTTTCGATCTCGTCCCTGCTTTGCACTTCCTCCAGCAGAATCTCCCTCAACCAGATAGATCTCACAATCTGCTGGATTTTCGTTCTGACAATCAGCAAGCTTTCCAGGAAGAGCCATCGAATCAAGAGCGCCTTTTCTACGCACTAACTCACGGGCCCTTTTTGCTGCATCTCGGGCCCGCGCTGCCTCCATCGCTTTAGTGATGATGAGCCTTGAAACGCTTGGGTTTTCCTCCAAAAACGAGCTTAGTTTGTCACCAAGCATCTGCTCAACAAGCCCCTTAACCTCGCTATTTCCTAGCTTAGTCTTTGTTTGACCTTCAAACTGAGGTTGGGGGATTTTTACGCTAATAATGGCGGTAAGCCCTTCGCGAATATCCTCCCCTTCGAGCTTCTCATCTGCGCTTTTAAGTATTCCGCGAGAAGTCGCATGGTTGTTTACTGCGCGAGTCAACGCTGTTCGAAAGCCAGCTAAATGGGTGCCCCCTTCGATGGTGTTGATGTTATTTGCAAAACTATAGACCGCCTCGGTGTAGCTTTCGTTGTACTGTAGAGATACTTCCAAGCTAAACCCATTTCGCTCTTCCGAAAAATAGATCGGCTCCGGAAACAACGGGGCTTTGGTTTTATTGAGGTGTTTTACAAAGCTGTTAATCCCCCCTTCGTAGTGAAACTCTTGCTTTCGACCAGCACGCTCATCTTCAAAAACTATTCTTACTCCAGCATTAAGAAAGGCGAGCTCTCGAAAGCGTCCAGCAAGAATGTCGTATTTAAACCCTTCTATCTCCGTAAATATCTGCTTGTCAGGAAAAAATGTGACCCGCGTCCCTCGCTCAGCAGAGGTGCCGATCTTCTTTAGGGGGCTGTTTGGTTGGCCCCGCTCAAACTCTTGAAAAAACACACTTCCGTCTCGTTTTACCTCAACACTGAGCCGCTCGCTCAGTGCGTTAACAACAGAAACGCCCACCCCGTGGAGACCGCCCGAGACTTTGTATGCTTTGTTTTCAAACTTCCCTCCAGCATGGAGCTTCGTAAGAACAACTTCTACCCCGCTAATTCCCTCTTCCGGATGGATGTCTGTGGGGATTCCTCTCCCGTTATCTTCAACAGTAATTGAGCCGTTTACGTGAATAGTAACAACGATACTATCGCAAACACCGGCCATCGCTTCATCGATTGAGTTATCGACAACCTCAAAAACAAGATGATGATATCCTCGCTCGCTGGTGTCTCCGATGTACATGCTCGGGCGCTTACGAACCGCCTCAAGCCCTTCGAGAATTTTGATTTTATCAACGCCGTAGTCGTCTGATTGCACAGGTAACACAGCGCTTGTTTCGGTTATGACCACAGATGTTTCACTCATCGAAAATAATAATTTTTACGTAACCGTTTACGTTTCCCGCACTCTTCGTTGAAATGATTGGGAAAAATCCTCGTTTAGTTTTACTAAAGTCCGGTTTTTCCCAATCATTTCGCCTCGATTGCGGGAGAACGTGAACGGATATATTTTTACTAACTAAAATATATCCCTCACAAACAAAAAGTTTTACTCACACCCGAAAAAAGTTGGGGGTAATAAATCAAGTCGCGAGGGCAGAAGACTATAGCCTTTTTTTAGTGCCGAATCAAACAAAAAAAGATAATAAAATCAGGTAGTTATATCTTAGTTTTTCCATTCTTGAGCGCTTTTAACGTGGCCGTCTTTAACAGTAAAAATTCCCGCCTTTTTTACATGCCGCTCAAACTCCAAACTTCGTTTGTTTGAGGTGATAAGAATCTGGTTTTTTCTCTCCGTAAGGAGCTCATAGAGAGCGGCTTTTCTGCGCTCATCAAGCTCTGATTCAACATCATCAAGAAGCAAGATCGGTGATTCACCTCCTTGTTCCTGAAGGTAATCAAGGGAGGAAAACTTCAGCGCAAGAACGATGCTTCTTGCCTGACCTTGCGATGCGCTGAGCTTTGCCATCTTTTCACCGTACGTGTTTTCTAAAAAAAGATCCAAATCATCACGGTGAATGCCGAAAGTCGTTTGGTTAAAATGAAGATCTTTTGTTCGAGTAGCAAGGAAGAGTTCGCGTAGTCTTGGCACTGAGAGGCTCTCTCCATCTGAGAAAAACTTACTTCGGTACTCAAGGCTTGCTTCTTCCATCACCTCTTCAAGCTCAAAGGAGCTTAAAAACTCATAATACTTCTTAAAGCTCCGACTCATAGCAATGACGGCGGTGTGGCGCTTTTTTGCAACCTCGCTACCGTGTTGAATAAGGGCCTCGTCCCAGACCGCCAGCTCTTTTTCCTGGTCTGCCTTCCCCAGTGCTGGAGAGATCTGTTTTTTCCCCTTAAAGGAACGAAGAAGCTCATTTCTACTTCGTAGGGCGCGCTCATAAGAGACTAGATGCTCAACAAATGTTCGGTCGATCATTGCAATAGTGCGATCTAAAAACTGTCTCCTCTCTCCAGGAGAGCCTTTTACTAGTTGTAGATCTTCTGGGGTAAAAAGTACCGTCTGCACCTGCCCATAGAATTCGCTCGCTGTTACTGTCTGCTTTCCATTTACAAAAACCTTTCCCTTCCCTTTTTCAACAACATAGGAAACCTCTCTTTCACCAGCAGAACTCTCAACACTTCCCGTAACAGCACAGCTCTTTTCAAAAAGCTTTTCTTCGCCAGTTCGATGCCAAGAAACAAGCCCGGATGGTTTCGTCATTCGAAATGATTTTGCTTGGGAGAGAAGATACAGGGCTTCGAGAAGATTTGTTTTTCCTTGGCCGTTATTCCCGACAATCAACGTGATTCTGTTTTGAAAGGAAATTTCAACGTCAGCTAAGTTTCTGAAGTTAAAAATACGAAGAGATTTAACGTTCAAGCTTATTCAAAGCGCATCGGCATCACAACACAGCTATAGTCCTCATCACCATCTCCCAACAAAATTCCTGGGCCTAATTCACTACTGAGTTTCATAGTGATCGTTTCACTGCGTTGCATCGCGTTTAAAATATCTAAGATGTAGCGTCCACTAAATCCAACGGTAACGTCCTCTCCTTTTTTTGAAATCGGAATCGTCTCCGAAGCTTCCCCATATTCCGGACTAGAAGAAGAGATTAATAAACTACTATCAAGTGCTCGAAAGCGAATACTTCGTGATTTATCAGTTGTTACTAATGAAACACGTCTTACCGCGGCTAATAATTCCTGCTTAGAAATAGTTGCTTCTGACTTTGTCTCCTTTGGAATCACCTGTCGATAGTCAGGAAATTGACCATCAACTAAGCGAATTCCGAGTACCACCCCATCTGCTTTTACTGTAAAGAATCCTTCGTTTACAGAAACCTGTAAGGTGCTCTCATTTCCATCAAGAAGTTTTTTTAGCTCTTGAATGCCTTTCCTTGGTAAAATTACCGGAGCACTCATTGCCAGACCATCCGCTTCGCGATCGATGTAGGAGAGTCTGTGGCCATCAGTAGCAGCAAAACGAAGCATCGGCTTCTTCTGCTCATTATGAGTCTCAACACACACCCCAGTGATGTTATACCGCGTCTCGTCAAGAGAAACGGCGTATGCAGTTTTCTCTAGCATTTCGTAAATAGTTTCTGCAGAGACTGATGCTGGGCTATTTAATTGCAAGCCCATTATAGAAGGGAATTCATCGGATGATATTCCATTTATTTTAAAACGAGATTGGCCAGATTCTATTTCAAAACGCTGACCTTTTGTGACCTTTAGCTTCACATTTTCTTCGGGAAGTTCACGTACTATTTCATATAACACCTTACCACTAACGGTAATACTTCCTGGAGATTCAACTTCAGCTTCAGTACTCCCAAGTAAGCTAACTTCAAGATCTGTTGCTCCAACGCTAAGAGAATTTTTTTCAGCCGTAAGCTTAACATTTGCAAGCACAGGCATCGTGTTTTTCCGTTCAACAATTGTATTGGTGAGATAAAGAAGGCGAGTTAGATTTTCTTTTTTTACGTTGATGTTCATCGCATACCACCTTTATTCTGAACTTCCAGTATTCTTACTCTCTTATAAGAAAATAAGTAGTCTTAGCAGTAGGGGATACTGATAATGCGAACTTATAGTTCAAAACACTAAAATTACAAAGCTTCTTCTTCTTTTTCTCTGTTTATAACCATGGCCATAACAATTCGTTCATCCGGCACAAAAGGGGATACCTTTTTAAAGCTCAAAAAATCCCCAAGTATTGAACATATCCAAACAATGAACTAACAACTTATAAACAGGTAAACAGAAGAGACAAAGAAGAAACCACAAAAACCACCATGTTGTGGAAAATAAAACTAACCCACCTAAAACACAAGAGATTTTATTGTTTCGAGAATAAAAAAAGACAACAAAAAGAGAAAGGTTTTTTACTTTTCAACAAAGTACCAACAGACAAAAAACCGGCAGACTAAAACTAGCCCTTGAGGCGTTTTTCTAAAACGTCGACAGTTTTTTTAAAGTCATCATCGTTATTTACTTTTTCGCAAACAACTTTGTTTGCATGAATTACTGTAGAATGATCTCGTCCCCCAAAAAGAGAACCGATCTCTGGGTATGAACTCGTTGTAAGCTTTCTACAGAGATACATCGCAATATGTCTTGGGGTTGCGATATGCTGCGTACGTCTCTTTCCAAGGAGATCTTTGAGAGAGAGATTAAACTTCTCAGCAACGATCTTTTGGATGAGCTCAATCGTAATTTCGCGTTTTTTCTCTGGAATAATGCTTCGTAATGCTTCTTCTGCAAGATCTAGTGTTACAGGAGAGCGATGAAGAGCAGAAAATGCGTGTAACCTATTCAGCGCGCCTTCTAACTCACGAACATTGCTATCTATTTTTTCTGCAAGAAGATGTGCAACGTCAATCGAGAGGGGAAATGATTCGGTCTCGGCTTTTTTCAAGAGGATCGCCACACGCGTTTCAAATTCTGGGGCCTGTAAATCTGCCGAAAGTCCTGAGCTAAAACGAGTTTTAAGCCGCTCTTCTAACCCAGTAAGCTCTTGAGGGATTTTGTCGGAGGTAATTACAAGTTGCCCCCGCTTATTGTAGAGAGCATTAAAGGTATGAAAAAATTCCTCCTGGGTGCGCTCTTTTCCGATAATGAACTGAATGTCATCGATGATCAGAAGATCAAGGGAGCGAAACTTCTCTTTAAAACTTTGCATTTTATTGCTGCGGAGAGAGGAGATAAGTTCGTTGACGAAGGTTTCAGAGGAGATGTAGAGCACCTTTTTCCCCTGCTGCTTACTTGCATTCCCGATCGCATTAGCGAGATGGGTTTTTCCAAGCCCAACACCGCCATAAATAAACAAAGGATTGTAATTTGATCCTAAATTTTCAGTAACCCGCATACTTACGGCATGAGCAAACTGATTGCAGGCACCAACGATAAAATTTTGGAAGCGATATTTAGAATTAAGATTTGCGGCATCACCGTTGCTACGCCTGGAGCGACTATCAGAGCTTTTTTCTTTTTGAGTACCTGAGAGGTTTTTTGCGTGAGAATTTTTTAAAGGGGAAGAGAGAGGAGCAACACCATTAGTTTCCTGAGAAACTGCTGTATAAGGAGCAGCTGAGCGAGAAGAAACTTTAAATCGAAGAACCACACCGTTACTGCCGGTAATGTTTGCTAAGGTGTTTGCAAGAAGCTCACTATAATGCTGCTTAACATGTTCTGCTGAAAATTTATTTGGAGCGATTAGTTCAATAGCAAGGCAACTTTCAGAAGAGCCTTGCTGGCCGAGCTCCTCTATCTTTTCTAAACGGAGAGGTTTTATCCAGGCAGCAAAAATCTGAGGATCTAATGCTTTTTGTAATACCGCTAAGCTCTCACTCCAAGAAGATGGTATCTCCTGTGGCTCAGGAAGAAACTGGGTGTTTAGATGAAGAGACGCTTTCGTGAGGTCGCTACTTTCCTCTCTGAAGGTTTCAAAAGCTGCTACGCCCACTAAAACATTTCCTCTGGTAAAAGAATCAACTTTCTAGGACATACATACGAAAAAACAGAACAACTTCTAACCTTTTACGTTCTATACTACTACGTTCTGTACTACTAAGAACCAACAGCTCAAGTGCGAGGTCGCTACTTACTAGTACTTCCAACAGAAGACAAACATGTTTTGCTAAGTTGAGTTCACTTAAAGTTGAAGAGTAAGAGATTTCAAAGATCTGGCGCGAAAAAAAAGTTTTAATTTTTTTTCAAAGAGGTGCTTCTTTTGATGTTTCGTTTCCATCGCACCACAAGAGGGAAACTATTGATGTAAAAATCTTGGCAAAATGTGCACACAATTTGATTTCCAGTTTGAAATGAATTCTTATCTAGAAAGAGGTATTGTTAGAGATCAGCAGTAACTAACTAATGCATTAAAGAGAGAACACCGTTGTGTATAATAACCATCGCCGCGGTCGCCGATTCGAACGAGCTTATACGGGGAGCGGCCTTCTTGTGATTATTGCAACAACCATTCTTTATTATATTAGCAAATTCACCACGAATGCAGAGACGATCGCCTTTTCAGAGAAAATTTCCTTCCAGGGGGTAGTCTTAGGAGTGATGGTTGGAACGTTAAACTTTCAGAGTTGGCGGTGGGTGGTTAAGCGCACACTAAATGTAGAGAAAAGGGATCGAGCTGGAAATAAAGTGACTATGGTAATGATTATCAAGATCGCCTTTGTCCTCCTCATTCTAGGCTCTCTTTCGCTTTTAGAGAAAAAAATGATAGGTTCATTCCTTCTTGGATTTATGGCGCAGTTGTTTACTTGGATATTAGTTTTACCGCTATTAGTTAGGACAAAAGCACGTGAGTAAGGGACACGGTGTAAATTTTGTTAGCTTAGTTTCGGGAGATGCCTATGAAAACATAGCTTCTGCCGTTCTTGTTGCCTGTGGGATTGCGGCGCTTGGATATCTTGCGCGGAAACGTCTTCAAAATACCGCAAACGCATTGATTCCGGATGTCTCACTAACAGTTCGAAACTTTTTGGAGCTGCTTTCTCTTTTTATTCTTCAACTTGGCGATAATGTTATGGGGGTTGAAAACCGCAAATATCTCCCTTTTGTTGCCACCCTGTTTTTCTATATTCTTTCAATGAATCTTCTCGGGCTTGTTCCCGGGTTCTCAATGCCTACCGACAGCCTTACGATAAATCTTGGCATCGCATTAACGGTTTTTATTCTTTATAATGCGTGGGGAATTCGAGAAGTTGGCGTTGTTGCTTATTTTAAACATCTTTTAGGTCCAATTGCTGTAATTGCCCCATTAATGTTGGTTATTGAATTAATTAGCCATATTGTTCGACCTTTATCCCTAAGTTTGCGGTTATTTGGAAATATGACCGGGGACCATATCGTTCTTTCTGTCTTTACCGATTTGACAAAGTTAATAGTTCCGGTGATCTTCTACGGCCTTGGGATGTTTGTGTGTTTAATGCAGGCGTTTGTTTTTACATTACTAACGATGATTTACATTCGTTTTGCAGTTGCCCACGAGGCTCACGAAGAAGCACACCATTAAAAAAGTGGTGTGGAAATATTTATTTAATGAGGAGGAAATATGCGTTTCGAAAGAGTTTTGGCAGTAGTTTCTATAATGTTACTTTCTGTGAGCCCAGCGTTTGCTCAAGGTGCTGAAGGTGGCATTAGTGATTTCAGTGCGCTTGCAGCTGGAATTGCGATTGCAGTTGCTGCTCTTGGTGGCGCGCTCGGTCAGGGAAGAACTGCTGCTGCTGCCCTTGAGAGTATTGGTCGTAACCCAGGAGCTGCTGGTCAGATGTTTACCCCAATGCTTCTTGGTTTAGTTCTCATTGAGTCCCTCGTAATCTACGCACTTGTTGTTGCGCTTAAGCTCGTAGGGATCTTCTAGATCGAAAGTAAGCGAACCCCAGCTTCAGTTTCATTGTGAAGCGGTGGATAAAATCCACTGTGAAATGAATGAAAGTGTGCCCCTGTCGTGGGGTGCCCGGCGGCCGGGCCTCCCGGCTCGCAACGACAGGGGGGGTAATGCCCACGACACAATCTTTCTGCGTCACTGG
>CAZDIO010000091.1:0-8969 GCA_964505555.1 uncultured Bdellovibrionales bacterium | reverse complement strand
CGTTGCGAGCGAAGCGAAGCAATCTCATACCATCCATGAGGGTTCGAGATTGCTTCGCTTCGCTCGCAACGACAGGAGTTACTGTGGGGTTTGGGGGAGTAACTCGTTTCAGAATTTGAAAATGTTTTATGGGGCAGTTTTATTGAGACTGTCTTCCGAGAGCGAATCTGCTGGGAGGATTTGCTTTGGCGCAGCTTCGTCTTCGGATCATAATCATTACTGCCATTCCCATATTTGCAAGCACTAATGATGCTGGATAAAGCACTGTTGTCATAGAATACGTCGTTAACGCTGCTAATCCGAGAATGCACTTAAGGGTATGCCACCAGTAGGAGCTTAGCGTCTCTTCAAACGGGCGAAGGTAAGATTTTCGAAAGGTCGGAATACATCCTACAAAATCAATAACGGTAATTAAGAGTATCGACCATAATGGTGAAATAATAATTCCTATTGGAATCGCGGCTAAAGAAAAAATAAGACACCACCAATCACTTCTCGTAATGTCTTTCTCACCAAACCTAAGCGCAAGAAAAAAGATATATAAAGAGATTAATGCACTTAATCCTGTAACCCAGGCACCGGGACCACCGTTGTCGCTTAACTGACCGACAAACCCAATCAACATCAGGAGCGCCCAGATAAGCCATGAAAAAGCATGGGGCTTGGTGGTTCGTAGATGAATGTCTCGAAGATATGGGACGTAGCTATAAAATCCCACAAGAAGTGCAACGACGCCGATAATTAATCGGTAATGTTCATTGACCATCATTCGCGCTGCCTACTTGCCTGATCGAAACATGCAGCAACAGAAAAACGGAGCGCTAACTTCGTTCCATGAAGCTCTTTAGCTTCTTTGAGCGGCTTGGGTGACGGAGCTTTCTGAGTGCTTTTGCTTCGATCTGTCGGATACGTTCTCGGGTGACATCGAAGTTTTGGCCTACCTCTTCAAGGGTATGGTCGCTTCGCTCGCCGATTCCAAAGCGCATCCGGAGCACCTTCTCCTCACGAGGGGTGAGGGTTGCAAGAACACGACGTGTTTGTTCTTGGAGGTTCATGTTTACTACTGCATCAGAGGGCGAAACAACTCGCCGGTCTTCAATGAAGTCTCCTAGGAAACTATCGCTATCTTCGCCGATCGGAGTTTCTAAAGAGATCGGCTCCTTGGCGATATTTAATACTTTTCTTACTTTTTCTACTGGGATCTGCATCTTCTCTGCGATCTCTTCAGCAGTTGGCTCACGTCCATATTCTTGAACAAGTTGACGCGAGGTACGGACGAGCTTGTTGATCGTCTCAATCATGTGCACTGGGATACGGATCGTTCGTGCTTGGTCAGCGATCGCTCGGGTAATTGCTTGTCGAATCCACCAGGTAGCGTAGGTAGAAAACTTATATCCTCGTTGATATTCGAACTTATCAACGGCCTTCATTAAGCCGATGTTTCCTTCCTGAATGAGATCAAGAAACTGAAGACCACGATTGGTGTATTTTTTTGCAAGGGAAACTACCAGCCGAAGATTTGCTTCTACCAGCTCCCGCTTTGCGTTTGCGACTTTATATTGTGCTCGCTCGATCTTATGGACTGCCTGCGTAAGCTCAGTGGCAATAAAGTAGGTGGTCTTCTCTACCTCATCAATAATTCGTTTTGCATCGGCAATAGAGTCTGTAAGTTCACGAAGCTCGTTGGCACGAAGTTTTAATCTCCTACAAACTCTCTTAAACGCAAGCTGGTCATTCCCACTGACCTCTTTTGCGGCCTCATAGAGCTCAGGAATCGTTCGTTCGGTTTCTTTTTGTGCCTTAAGAAGAATCTTATCTGCCGATTGAAGCGAGGATACATATCCTTTCATCCGCTCGATAATAATATCTTGGTGCTTTCGTCCAAGCTGAAGATCCAACATCTTCTCAACCGCTTTTTCACGGAGCTTATGATATTTCTTATGAAGTTCGGGGTAGTTTCTGCTCGTTGTTGGGGTCTCTCGAAATTTAAGAAACGCTTCTTCAATGGCCTTACGAGCCTTTTTAATATTGGTAACTTTTGCCTGAAACTTTTTTTTCTGCTCTTCTTCTTCGAGATCAATCTGCGCCTGAACCTCTTCTTCAGAAAATTCAGCCTCCTCCTCGCCTACTTCAAAATCCTCTTCCTCCTCTTCCTCCGCTACATTTGATTCATCATCATCAAAAAGATCTTTAAGACGAACCTTTCCCTCTTTGAGCGCCTCGCCTAACTCCATCGCGTAGGAGAGCGCGACCGGGGAACGAAAGAGCTCGTTAACCACCTCGTGTTCGCCTTCCTCAATCCGTTTGGCGATAACAACTTCACCCTCTCGGGTAAGAAGACTCACTCCTCCCATCTCGCGGAGGTACATCCGTACAGGATCCGTGGTTTTTCCAAGCGCCACGGCAGCAGCAGCTTCATCAACCGCAAGGGCGGCTTCACCATCTCGCTCACGCAGTTGCGGCGAAGGGCCAACCTCCCCTACCTGCGCCTCATCGATCATGTCCACATCGGTATCGCCAAGAATGGCAAGAAGATCTTCAAGCTGCTCCCCGGTCTCTTGAGATTCGGTAAGCACCCCTTCCATTTCATCCAATGGAACGATCTCTTCGTCCTTATCCCGTCCGGTAGGCCGTCTTCCTCGTTTTCTTTCTTCTGTACCTTTTTCCACCATAGTTCTCGCTGATTATATAGTGCTCGCTGATTCCCGAAGTTACGCCACGATCTGTTATACGCAAACGAAGAAAAGTGTGATTATCTCCATCACAAAGGGGCTAACGCTATCCTCAATATAAGAAAAGTTCAAGCCCCCCCTCTTTGTTAAGAGCCCGTTTTCACTCCAGTTTTTATGTTATCCTTTTAATCCGCAGCTATGATCTTTCTCGGGCTAAGTCCTGAAGAGCCTTCTTTTTTCTTAATTTCTCCTGCACATGCTCCTCCGTCAGCTCACCCGGAACCTCATTGAGACGATGACTTTCAAGCTCACTAAGGAGAGAAAGCCTGGCTGCACGAGAGCGGATATCTTGAATAACTTGGGTATTATTTACTCCGCCAATGGCGCATTGGCGTTGTGCTTCCTGAATAATCCCTAGCGAAGAGAATCCAAATCGGTTGAGAATTTCCTCATATTCTTCAGATATTTTTTTAAACGCCTTTGGATCTTCAAAACTCCCTCCGGCGATCCCCGGAAGGGCACTCTGAGAAAGCTCCTCTATAAATGCGCGCACCTGATCAGGAAGTGTTTGCGTAAAATCAGCCCCCCCCAGAAGAGAGGGCATCTGTAAAACACTGGGAGCTAATCGTGGCTCAGAAACTAACGCCACTAAGAGTTGTCGCACCAAAGAAGACATCCGCGGTGAAGTATCCTCCTTTCCTTTCTTTATGTCATTTTCTTTGCGAAGTGTTTTTGTTTGCTCAGTTTTTGTTTGTTCAATGTTGGTATTCTTAAAAACTTTTGCTTCCTTTCGCTCCTCTTTTGCGGAACTTCCCTGCTTCCCTCTCTCTGGTCTTACTTTTTTCTGATTGCTAAGGGAGATTAGGGACTCTTCACTAATTCCTAGTTTCTGCGAACAGGTGCGAAGGAGGAGCTCTTTTTCTACCGGGTTTTTTACATCATTTATACGCCTTACAAAACTCTCTGATACCTTCCCCAACGTCACTGCGCTTGCTTCTTGATGAGACTCACCAAAGGAAGAAAACAGCTCCTCAAGATAGAGCTCAACGATGGGTTTTTTACGGTGAGAAAAAACTTCCTCAAGTTCAGAAAAACTCATTTTCTGTGAAAGGGAATCAGGATCCTCCCCTTCATCAAGAAGCACCACAGAGACGGTAATTCCGGAGTTGAGAAAAGTTTCAAAACAGCTCGCCGCGGCCTTTCTTCCTGCCTGATCACCATCAAAAATCACCGTCACGTGGTCAACTAACCGCTTCAGTAGTAAAACATGCTCTTCCGTAACGGCAGTTCCACAACAAGCAACGGTATTGAGAAATCCTTTTTGAGAAAGTGCCAGCACATCAAGATACCCCTCAACAAGAAACGCTTGCCGGCTCTTTCGGAGCGATTCCATCGCCTGATACAACCCATACAAAGCTTTACGCTTTTGATAAATAGCGCTCTCTTTTGAGTTAAGATATTTTGGTGTATTTTGATCCTGCCCCAGGGTTCTTCCCCCAAACGCAATGACCCCGCCATCACTTCTTGAAATTGGAAAGATTATCCGATCGCGAAAGATATCAAAAAAAGGAGAATCCTCAGTGCGCTCGATCTTCTCTCTTGCTTTAAGAAGCCCAAGCTCCACAAGCAAACTGCGCACCTTTTGCTCACTCCATCCACCCCCTTTTCTCTTCTTTAATTCACTATCAAGATGAGAAGCGATAAACTCCCACGCTTGAGGAGAATACCCCAAATAAAATCGCTCACAGGTTTCACGACTGACTCCTCGATCCGTAAGATACTGCAAGCCTCGCTTTCCTGGCCCTTGGGAGGAGAGAACGTTTTTGTAAACTTCATGGGCGAGGTGGGCAACTAAACGAAGCTCTTTTGCGTGCTTGGCTTTTTCATCTCTTAATTTTTGATCAACTGGATTTGTCTCAGGAATCTCTATCCCCACTTTTCCGGCAAGAAACCGAACCGCTTCGGGAAAAGTGAACCCTCTTGTTTCCATTAAAAAAGTAAAAACACTTCCACTTTTTCCACACCCAAAGCAATGAAATGAGGATTCATCTTCGCGGACAAAAAAGGAGGGGGTCTTTTCCGTGTGAAAAGGACACAATCCGGAAAGATGTCTTCCACTCCGTTTGAGAACAACAGTTTCTGAGATAACTTCTGTAATACTTACTCGCTCACGAACGGCGTTTATTATCTCTTCAGGAATCGTCACAGCATGTTACCCACTACAAACTTAAGATAAGAATCAATGCAGGCGAAAAACCAGGGAGCTTTTTCGCCTCTAAACTCTTACTTCTCATGAGAGACCTTTCAGTGTTAATCAGACAGTAGCTGGGGTCAAGAATTACAGTCAAGAATTGGCGGTCAAAAATTCATTACTACGTCTCAGAACTCAATTTGTATTTTTAACTATATACCTAATCACCATGTTTGGACTTAGCTTTTCAGAGCTCCTTGTAATCTTTACCGTTGCCCTCTTAGTTTTAGGACCCAAGCAACTCCCTGTTTTTGCAAGATCCCTGGGTCGAACGTTAGCGGAATTAAAACGTTCCTTTGAAGAGATTCGACGAGACATCGCCGTTCCTATCTTCGATGAGCCGGTTTTTAAAGAAGAAGAGAAGCACCTCATTTCAAGCCCAGCACAACCGAATCAATCAAAAACAGGCCAAACAGAAGCACCCGATGACAAGCACTCCAGCTGAGATGCCCTTTTATAAACACCTAGATGAACTCCGCACGCGCATCATTCGTGTACTCATCAGTATCGCGGTGGGATTTGGATTGGCGCTCTTTTGGGTCGATGATCTTTTTTATTTCTTTACTACCCCTCTTCAAGAACATTTTTCTTCAGCAAAACTTATTGGAACCGGCCCGGCAGAAGCGTTCGTTGTAAAAATTAAGGTCTCCCTTGTTGCCGGTATAATCGCTGCGGCCCCCTTTTCCTTTTATCAATTGTGGCAGTTCGTCTCCCCAGGACTTCATGAGAAAGAAAGGAGATTTGCCCTTCCTTTTGTTTTTTTTACTACCTTCTTTTTCTTTTGTGGAATTACATTCTGCTTCACGATTGTCTTGCCGTTTGCGTTTACCTTTTTTGCAAGTGAGTTCCAATCTATTAATGCAGAACCAGCGCTTCGATTGGGAGAGTATCTTGGATTTTGCGTAAAACTTCTCTGTGTCTTTGGCCTTGTTTTTGAGATGCCCGTGATCTGTTACTTCCTTGCTCGCCTTGGGTTGTTGACTCATCATTCATTGATTAAGCATATCCGGATAGCGATTGTGGTGATCTTTGTGGTGGCGGGAGTGCTTACTCCCCCGGATGTGCTTACGCAGATACTTTTGGCGGTGCCGCTTTTGGTTCTTTATGGATTGTGTATTTTGATTGCGAAGTATGTGGAGAAAGAAGCCAAGAGTAGCTCTTAATCTAGATCGAAATAAATTGGCGTAAAAACTACTCCTAACTCTCGTGAACCAGTCACAAGAAGTGTTAATTCGCCCTGGTTGGGGAGCTCATACATTGCGGTAGTGATTGTGTCGCCATCATCATCGAGCACCGAGAAGCGATGAGCTCCTGCGGAAAATTCTTTAAAACTACTTCGCTCCCCATAATGAATCGTTGCTAGGGGGACATTATCAACCTGAACCTCAATCGCGCCCTCTCCTTGATACCCATGAAGCACCTGAACAAGCCCCTGCCCGAGCACCGGTTGGGATACAAGATCTTCAAGGAATGCTACTTGGAGTGAATTTGTTTCCCCACTGCCATAGAGAAACAACGTATACTCAGTGTTTTTTACTAACGTTGGGAGGAGCTCCCGCACAACCTCTCCGCCAGAATTTGCATAGGTAAGTAACAACCGCTGAGCACCGGAATCAGCACTGACATACGAGGTCGGTTGAGCAAAACGAGATGTCTGTGCAGCCGCAGTTTCTTCATTAAGATAAAGCTCAACTGGTGGAGTATCAATTGAGGCATGAACTACCCGCACTCCCGTTCCCCGACTTCTTCCTTCGCTTCCTCCTCCATCACCTCCCGATCCACCACTACAAGCAACAAAAAAAATCATCGCGCACAGGACAACTCCCCTGACCAAACCCTTGCTTATTACATACTGTATTGTCATGTGTATTTCCAAAAAGGCTATGAAAGATTTATAGGACGAACACGGAAAAATATACAAAAACCTCTCCTTTTCCTATACCTCAATTGAAACTAGATAATAGAAGTCTCCTAAGCAGGTCGGCATACCTTTTGCAAGTGTTTCATTCAGTCAGATAGGAGCCCAGGATTGAATAACGGAACCGGCACATTTTCACGAGTCTTTGATGTTGTCCTCGCAGATGATTCAGAGGATGCGTTAGCGCTTGTGCAGCTGGCTCTCCGAAGTGATTTTCTGTCATTTCGAACGTACCCCAATGGCCAAAAAGCCATAGAGGGATGCATGGAGCGGCTTCCCGATCTTGCCATTTTAGACGTACTCATGCCTGAAAAAAATGGGCTTGAAGTATGTGAGTGGATTAAAACGCACTCCGGAAATACCTTTACTCCAGTAATGCTTCTGACATGCCAAGCGGATCTCTTTGATAAGGTGCATGGATTAAACTGCGGTGCGGACGAATACACCACAAAGCCATTTTCTGTTCCTGAGCTTGAAGCACGAGTGCGCGCGCTTTTACGTATAAAAGAGCTTGCGGACAAACTCCAGGAAACAAAGAACTTACTTGCCGAGAAAGAAAAGCAGCTGGTAACGATGCAGGTTGCTGGGGCAGCCGCACACGAACTTGGACAACCGCTCACGGCGATGCTTCTCCATTGTAATCTCCTCAGTAAACTTGATAAGGCGAATCCTGAATATGAGCGCGCCATTCATGCAATAGAGGAACACTGTTTAAGGATGCGAACAATTCTTAATCAACTCAATAATGTAAAGGAATACAAAATTACCCAATATGCAGATAATTTAGAGATATTAGATTTACAACGAACCTCTTAGTTCCCTTTTTGCTCTTCCTCCGTCCCCCTCTCTCCACCTCTCCCCCTGCTCCTGTGAGCTTTTGTTGCTAGTTAAGGTAAGTTTTGCTACTTTCTGATTAGCCGACACAGTACTCTGATCAAACCCTGGTAAGATTAAAATAGTATGCTCTGCCAGGGGCGCAACATCAAAGGAGGCCGCATGACTCGAGCGGAACTAGTTGAGGAACTTTCAAAGCGCGCAGAAATAAATACAAAAGAAAGCGATCGATTAGTGCGAATCGTTTTTGATATCATCAGAGAGGAACTTGCTCTTGGGGAAAAAGTAACCCTTTCTGGTTTTGGTACGTTTGAGCGGAGAATGAGAAAAGCCACCTTTGCGCGCAACCCTAAAACCGGAGAACCAATGGCGATCAGCGCACAAAATGTAGCTACCTTTCGAGCTGGCTCTGCTCTGAAAGAGGCAGTAAAGGCGTCGACCCCGTGAGTGCAGAAGTTTCCGAAGAAGCCATTATCAAAAAAAATCTCATCACCTCACAAACACCCAAGACAAACAGGGAGCGAATGATCGCAGTAGAAACCATCGCCCAAAAACTTGGCGCGGAAGTACGTGGCAATAAGGAGGTATGTCTTACACAGATAAAACCTCTTGAAGACGCTACAAAAACCGATCTCTCTTTCTTCTCACCCACGGCAAAACGAAAGACAAACTCTTTGCTTGAGTTAGCAAGGAACACTCAAGCAGGAGCCCTCCTGATACCGCAATACGAGCCTGAAATTCACACCACACAGATCATTACTCCAAATCCACTTGCCGCAGTCATTGCGCTCGCTCCACTTTTTTCGCGCCTCCCGGAAGCAATCCCTGGAGTTCATCCGCAAGCAGTAGTCGGAGACGGGGTTACCCTTGGGAAAAATGTTTCCATCGGTGCATTTGCCGTTATCGGCGATGAAGTGGTGATTGGAGATGATACCGTCATCCACCCTCATGTGGTTATCTACGCCGGGGCTTCCATCGGGAAGAGATGTATTCTCCACGCAGGAGCGGTGATTCGCGAATTTGTCTCTGTCGGAGATAATTGTGTGATCCAAAATGGTGTGGTCGTTGGGGGGGATGGATTTGGATATACTCCGAACGAAAAGGGAGAGCACCAAAGGATTCCCCACCTTGGAACAACGGTGCTAGAAGATGGGGTCGATATCGGCGCAAACGCCACCGTTGACCGAGCGATGCTTGGAGAAACAAGGATCGGCGCAGGAACAAAAATTGATAACCTGGTAATGGTTGGGCACAATGAGAAGGTGGGAAAGAACAATATCTTCTGCTCTCAAGT
>CAZDIO010000090.1:0-3725 GCA_964505555.1 uncultured Bdellovibrionales bacterium | reverse complement strand
ATACGCGCGAAACTCTCCCATCCCCTTTGCCGCCGCCGTCTTCGTCATCGCCGCCGTTAGGGTCGTCTTCCCGTGATCCACGTGCCCGATCGTCCCTACGTTCAAATGCGGCTTCTTCCGCTCAAATTTCGCCTTCGACATAATTATCCTCTCTATTTGTTTTTATGCCTTTATTTCTGGCTGGCTCGATTGCTCAAATTTATCAACACAGAGTTTCACAGGGTTACACAGAGTTAAATTCATTAATCTTCTTAACTCTGTGTAACCCTGTGTTTAAATAAAATAAGCCAGCTCTACTTCGTAACGATCGCTTCTGCTACCTGCGCTGGAACGGTGAAGTAGTGATGAAACTGCATCGTAAATGTAGCTCGTCCCTGCGTCATCGAACGGAGATCTGTTGCGTATCCAAACATCTCTGCAAGTGGGACTTCAGAATCAATCACCTGCGCTCCCGCTCGTGCGGTCATTCCGAGAATTTTTCCACGTCTGCGGTTGATATCGCCAACAACGCTGGAGAGAAAATCATCTGGTGAGACCACTTCAACTTTCATAATCGGCTCAAGAAGTTGTAAACTTGCTTCTCGTGCTGCTTCTTTTACTGCTATCGAAGCACAGATCTTAAACGCCATTTCTGAAGAATCGACCTCATGGTACGTACCATCAATGAGATCCACTTCAACATCGATCACTGGATAACCTGCAAGAACTCCTCCCTGCAAGGCTTCGACAATACCTTTTTCGATAGCAGGAATAAATTCACGAGGAATCGATCCTCCCTTGATGACGTTGTTAAATTTAAATCCACTTGCTGGCGCACCTGGTCGAAGAATAATCACCACGTGACCATACTGCCCACGTCCCCCTGACTGACGAGCATACTTGTAGTTCTTCTCCACGGTCTTTGAAACCGTTTCCCGGTAGGCTACCTGCGGACGCCCAACGTTTGCCTCTACTTTGTACTCACGCATTAAACGGTCAACGATAATTTCAAGGTGGAGCTCCCCCATTCCAGCAATAATCGTTTGTCCTGTTTCCTGATCAGATGAGATACGAAAAGAAGGATCCTCCCCAGCAAGCTTTCCAAGTGCCGAACCGAGCTTCTCCTGATCTGCTTTTGTTTTTGGCTCAATAGCAACAGAGATTACCGGATCTGGAAATTCAATAGACTCAAGCAAAATTGGTGAGCGCTCATCGCACAAGGTATCTCCGGTAATCGTATCTTTAAGACCAACAACGGCAACGATCTCTCCAACTTCAATACTGGAGACCTCTTCGCGTTTATTGGCATGCATCAAGACGATACGTCCAAGTCGCTCCCGCTTCCCAGTTCGCGCATTAAGAAGCATTACTCCTGACTGGACTTGCCCTGAGTACGCTCGAACAAAGGTAAGAGATCCATGGGGATCGGCAAGGATTTTAAAAGCAAGTCCCGAAAATGGCTCATCTATCTTTGGTGCACGGGTAAGCTTCTTCTCCTTATCATCGGGATCCGTTCCGTTTACCGGTGGGATATCAAGTGGGGAAGGGAGAAAATCAAGCACCGCATCAAGAAGCGGCTGCACCCCTTTGTTTTTAAAAGAAGCACCACAAAGAATTGGAATATAGGCGATCTCTAAGCAAAGCTTCCGAACTCCCGCGACAATCTCTTCTTTTGTAAGCTCTGTGCCACCAACGTATTTTTCAAGAAGTGCTTCGTCTGTCTCAGCAACACTTTCAAGAAGGTAATGTCTTGCCGCAGAGGCTTCTTCTTCCATCTCTTTGGGGATCGGCTCAAAGTGATACTTCGCACCGAGGGTGTCTTCTTCCCAAACAATCGCTCTATTTTCGATGAGATCAATAATCCCCTTGTAGTTATCCTCTGCTCCGTAGGGAAGCTGGATCGGCAAAGGTTTTGCTTTCAAGCGGTCGCGAATCATCTGCACACACCGTTGAAAATCAGAACCAGCTCGGTCAATCTTATTTATAAAACAGATTCGCGGAACATGATACTTATCGGCCTGACGCCACACCGTTTCAGACTGTGGCTCCACTCCAGCCACCGCATCAAACACACAAACCGCTCCGTCAAGAACGCGAAGTGACCGCTCAACTTCAATCGTAAAATCTACGTGTCCTGGAGTATCAATGATATTAATTCGGTGCGGTGGTCGTGTCTCATCAGCCCCTTTCCAAAAGCACGTCGTTGCCGCCGAGGTAATCGTAATACCTCGTTCCTGTTCCTGCTCCATATAATCCATGGTCGCAGTACCTTCATGCACCTCACCAATTTTATAGTTCACCCCAGTATAATAAAGAATGCGCTCAGTAGTAGTAGTCTTCCCCGCATCAATATGGGCCATAATCCCAATATTACGCACTCTCTCCAACGGCACAGAAACTTTAGACACGATTCCTCCTTAACAATAACTCTAATTAATCTTTTTTTTGCGACCTGTAATGCTAGGGGTAAAAGGTGAATTTGGTTCAAAGCCGAGGCGCGGGCCCCTATTTAATTTAATAGGGCGAGGAGCGAAATTTGCAAAGCAAATTGAGCACCGCAGAAATCTCCCGCAACGAAGGATTTGAAGCAAAGTCACCTTTTACCACCGGTAGTGGGCGAAGGCTCGGTTGGCTTCGGCCATCTTATGCGTATCTTCCTTCTTCTTCACCGCATTTCCACGGTTCTGAGACGCATCAAGGAGCTCTCCTGCAAGCCTCTCGCGCATAGACTTTTCGGAACGAGTTCGGGCGTGTTGAATGAGCCAACGAATCGCCAAGGTATCCTGTCGTTCTGCTCGAACTTCAGTTGGCACCTGATACGTAGCTCCCCCCACTCGACGTGAACGCACTTCCACAATCGGACGAACATTACTCATCGCAGTCTGAAACACCTCAAGTCCGTCTTTTTGAAAACGTTCCTTCAACGCATCAAGTGCTCCATAGAAGATTGATTCTGATGTGTTTCGTTTTCCATCCCACATCATAACGTTAATGAATTTGGTAACGAGTCTTTCGTTAAACTTTGGATCGGCTAAAACAACCCGTTTATAATCTCTTTTTTTTCTGGCCATATTTTTTCTGCTCTACGATAACTCCTTAAAAAAACTCCTTAGCGTTACTTAGGTCGTTTTGCTCCATACTTTGAGCGGCTTTGACGACGACCGGATACCCCCTGGGTGTCTAATTTTCCACGAACGATGTGGTATCGTACTCCTGGAAGATCCTTCACTCGACCACCACGAATAAGCACAACTGAGTGCTCCTGAAGGTTATGTCCTTCACCTGGAATGTAACTTGTTACCTCATGACCGTTTGTTAAACGGACTCGAGCGATCTTTCTCAGCGCTGAGTTTGGTTTTTTTGGAGTTGCAGTTTTTACAACCGTACAGACCCCTCGTTTCTGAGGACACCGTTGAAGTGCTGGAGCGGTATCACGATATTTTTTATACTTTCGTCCGTGACGAACAAGTTGGTTAATGGTAGGCATTAAATACTATTTTCCTATACAAATTAAGTCGCTCGTAAAGATATCAATCTCTTCAAAAAAAATCTAATTTTCGATTGTTACTTATGTAACGAAACGTGCCTGTAAGAGGCTAGAAACCGTGAGGAACTAGCACCAATAGTAGGTGGTTGTCAATAAAGCCGCTCTTGGGGGCAATTTTAATGCCCTAAGTAGGCTCCCGTAGAGTCTTATTCCTCCTGTCGTTGGGAGGCAAACCACAAAAAAAACAAAAATAAAAAAA
>CAZDIO010000089.1:0-25589 GCA_964505555.1 uncultured Bdellovibrionales bacterium | reverse complement strand
TACCGATGAGCCTAAAGCTGAGAGCATTGTGTTCGTGTGGAATCCTCTCGAAGAGAGTTTCGAGGTTCTAGGAAACGGTCTCCCAGGTGTTATCCGTGACTTTGTTTCAACGAACGAGGCTCAGCCAAAGCTCTTTGCACTTGTAGCAAAGAAATATGGTGGGCTTTACGAGCTTGATGAAGAGACAAACAAGTGGATCCGACACGATCCTTTCAGAGAATCAACAGATGAGTGCGACGGAGGCACTTCGGCGTACGGAATGATCGCCTGTGGTTCTTTTCTTCTTATTTACGGTAAGGGTTTTGAGGATAGCAACGAAATGCCGTGTGCAGCATATATCTACGATCCCATTTCAAAGAGGACCCTTGGATTTCCTCTGATCGGACGGTGGGGAGGCGGGATTAGTGCGTTGTGCGCTTCGTCAGAGAGGATCTTCTTTGGCGGAAAGGATATCGCTCTTCCTACTGGAGAAAACGCGCGAAGGGGATGCCTTGCTCCCCGGACTTCCGGTCGTAACGATTTAACCGAATGTGCTTCAATAAGGGTCGATGGAAGTGCAACTGGTGTAACTCTTCCGAAGGAAGTGTATCGTGTCGAGGAGTTTGCAGAAATGACAGAGGCAGTGGGAAGTCAGCGCCACCTTGTTCTTGCTGGTGCTACCAAATACAGACAGATCCCTCTTGCTGTCGTTACGACAGAAACACAGCTGTATGCGCTCCCGCTTTAGGAGATGCGGAGAAGGTAAACTAGAACTGGGCTCCGGGAACTGTATTCCCGGAGTCCAGTTTCTTATTGTTTTTCAGAAGCAACAACTCGTGTAGGTTGTGGTAATGGTTGGTAGTTCATCGCCGCTCTCAAGCGTGCTCTGTATGCTCCTTTCTCCCTCTGCGTGTAACAAACTTAAGTTCGTACTGGCATTCCCTTACACTGCTCTTAATGCCCTTTGTCGCTGTCACCATTATTCTGTTGCTCCACGCACCGCCAATTTTTTTGCGAAAGGTGCTATTTATTTTGTGTAAATGAATTGTTTTAAGTCTGCGAGCTCCTGTATAATGTCCAAGCTGATTGCAAACGTTCATATAATATGGAGTGATATGAAAAAAATAATTGTGCTATTTATTTTTGGAATTCTGCTTGCTCAGAATGCTTATGCTACGGTTAGAATTTCAGGAAATAATGTCATTAGGGTATTTGTTCAAAGCCTTAGCGTTGCAAACGTTCACTTTATAGAAACTCAAAACCAAGCGTGGGCGACATGTCCATTTAATAGAGCTTATATTGATCCGGCAGATAAAGAGTTAATCGCGAAAGCTCTGACGGCAGAAGCAAATGGGAAACAAGTTGGTGTATCGTATGAGGATGCAGCACCGCCTAAAGTTGCATCTCCACACGGTATTGGCACCTGCAAGATTTTAAGTATTTGGTAGTGTCGGATCTTCATTAATATCAGTGTCATTCACATTAGTGTAAAAACTATGTCCAAAATATTTTCATTTATACTGATTGTATTTATTGCCGTTAACGTTGATGCGCAACCACAAGAACAGCTCTATGGGCTTACTACAGGGGGTGTGCTTGTGACGATTAATACAACAAATGCCGTAACGACACCGATCCGCCCAGCGCTTCCATCGGGAACTTATTATTCGCTCCTCTTTCATGAGGGGAAGTTTTATACGTACAATACCGCAGGTCAGTTTTATCGTTTTGGTATTGTTAAGGGAGATGAGGTTCTTGTTGGTTCTCTCTCCTATAAGGTAAGAGGACTCTCTGCTCGGCCACTGGATGGAAGAATCTTTGCGGTGGTTTCAACAAATGGCGATCTCTCTGGTGATGCAATTGGCGAAGCCGATCTTTTTACTGGGATGATATCAAGCTTAATCTATCCAACAGGTAGAGCGGCAGGGTACACACAAGGACTTAATGCAGTAGCATTTTTAAAAAATAGTGAATTATTAACTACATCGGCACCGCCCCCTAAAGGATGGAGTTTTGTCTACAGAACCGAGTTGCCGTCAGGGACAATTTATGACGTTCGAGATCTCGGTGCCCCTTGGTATGCAGGAAATGAGCTTTTTCATGGCATGGCGATAGAGCCTGTTACTCAACGTATTTATTGTGTGGCAGACAAAGTGTCCTCTGGGAGGCTTTATGAATTTATCGATGGGTATCCCGATCCAAATCAAAGTCACAAGATATTTATAGGCGATACTGCAAGAAAAGGTGTCGTGTATCATATCCAGGCCATAACCTATCGGAGCAATGCCGTTCCCGATTATCGAATCATTCCTGGAAGTTCAAGTAGTTCACCGACAACGATCACTACGTTTTAAGAAGAAAGGTCTTCGTCACGGTTGGGCATCACTGACCCTCTCTTGGTAGAAAGGAAACATTCTTCGTTCTCTCTACTTCCCGGATTTTTTTGGTCTCTGTGGATTGGGAGATTTGCTACAACCATATTGGTACCACGCTACCAACTCACATTGGCTGAGATCTTCATAACAGTTTAATCCGGCAAAGCTTGCTGCTTCATCCAAGACGCATCCAAGTTTTTGCTCTTCTTTCGTTAGTTCTCGATTGAGCGAAGCGTTTTGAAGGGCACTATCGGTCAGTGGGTAGAGATTTCGCTTAGCTTTTACAGTGCACGTTTCTTTTCCTTCCTTTACGGTGCAACTTATTGCACCTGAGTCATGACAGCACCCAGCAAGACGAAATGTAAATCCTGTGGAGCAAGGCTTTGGTCGATTTAGTTGGAACTGATCGGGGTTGTATGGATTTGAATCGGCGAAGCCGTTTGGACCAAAGTGCCGGGTAACACAGGTGTATTCAATAGTGGTTTCGATCGCAGCGGCGTTACTTGCAGGCAAGCAGGTCACTATAAACATTACGAATAGGAAAAAAACAAAATAGGACATGTTAACTACTACAGACACTCTGTTCATTTTTACCTCATTCATTTTTATCTCACACTCTTTTTAACAACATGAAACATGCTACTTTTCTCTTTCCGATCCTCGCCGTGCTTACGGCTTTCTTCCAACTGCTGTAACGAAATGATCTCCCGGTGTAACCTTGATTGCTGTAAAACCTGACCTTTCAAAATACACTCGCAGCTCCTCAGAAGTAGAGCATTGACTGATATTTGAGGGACGATCGGTAGGAGAGAGAGCTGCTAACTGGAGAAAAATTTTCCAGGTGTCGCTTCCGGAAAGGTTTAGGTTATCAACATAACACCGTCCTCCCGGCCGAAGAACTCGAAACGCTTCTTTGATGTAGGAGAACCGATCCCACTCATCAAGGTGCATAAAAACAACAGAGCAATAGACAACATCTACTGAGTTTGATGGGATAGGTGAAAGATCCGAGCGAGAAAGCTCCACGAGATCAATGTTTTTATACTCCTTAAGAAAGTGTTTTGCATGATGAAGCATCTGAGAAGAGATGTCACATCCAATCCAATGTAAACACTGGGGCGCTAACTCCCTCCCAATCCTCCCTACACCACATCCTATCTCAAGTACGGTATCGGTAGGTTTAATAGCAAGAAGCTGAGAGAGGAGAAGAGCTGAGGAACGTCCCGAAATTCTAAATTTTTCTTCATCGGCAGCACCCATGACACTAAGCATTGCACCTGAAAAATCAGTAGCGAGATTATTCCATACCTCCTTATAAGCAGAACGTGGATACCGTGTTGGCTTTGTAAGGTGGGAGAGAAGTTTTTGTTCCATCCTTTGTCGAACTGAACACAACCGCTTCGTGCAGGCCTTTGTTCGTAAAATAATACTCATTTATTGCTCCCTAGTTTTCCACTTTCTGGTTCTCCAACTCTGGAACTCCTATTCGCATCGGTTCTTTCAGCCGATGCTGCGAACCCTTCGGTAAGGGACTCTTCAATAGTTGCCGATGTTTCGATTTGTGCTTCGACCGGCTCTGGTGAGTCAGAGAAGTTATCCATCTCTTCACTTATGAACGATTGATCAGAGTTTTCTTCCAAAGAGGGATCCATTGGCTCTGTTTCTACTGGCTCAATAGCAATAGAAGCAATCGCAACGCTCCCCTCTATTTCATTCACTGTAAACTCCACATTTACGACCGCATCACCTGCAGGCAGTTCCTGAACTTCGATGACATCCGTTACCATGGCAGTTTGAATCTCAATGCTTACAGTTTCTCTTCCGCGTGTTTCTGCCTCAACTTCAAAGTTCCCTCGCTCGTTTGTCACCGTGCGCCTTTCGGTGTTAACAATTGAGATCTCTACCCCTTCAATGGGTTCTCCGGCCGAAGAAACAACAACACCTTGAAATTCCTTCACCCCAGTTCCTGATGTTCCCCCACCGCAACTACAGAGAGAAAGCATTATCAAGAAAGACACAAAGGATGAGGTCTTTTGAGGGTCGTTGACTTTATAATTGAAGAAGTTACTTATTTTCATAGCTTAGGCCCCTTTCCTCCTTTGGGTTTTCTTTTTTGCTTTTGTCTTCTCAGAAGAGAAGGTGATGGTACAGAAACGCGACTAAATGTTCCTAACACCACGCGCACCCCAGTTGCAGTGTGGCTTGGGTCAGGGTTGATATCGAGGTCAAATCGAGAAAGAAACTCCCGGCTTCGCTTATGAAAGGAAGAGCCTTCATTTAAGAACCATTTTCGAATGCGAGGAAGTGCGTCTCTTCGAATGTTATCATAGGTTGTTTTTGCATGAAGGTTAGGAATAGCTTCGGTATCGGCGATGTTTTCTTCGACTGCCGCAATGAGATCGTTTGCATCTTCTGCCAATAACTCAAATCCGTTACGAATGTTTTTTGGCGGGGAATATACCGCGGTTATCAGACGCACGCCGTCTTTTACCCGTCGAACGATACCTAATCGCTCAAGCTCAAACAGGACGGTGCCTGGATGAAGATCGTTACTCACAAGTCTAACAAGCTTCTCAAATTCGTCATTTCCCTCTCCTTGACGAGAGAGTATTCGAGGTTTTTTTCCTTTTACACAAAACCGTTTGTCGCTTTGCCATTGTCCGATAAGGCGGGGGATGAAGTTTTTTGATCCATCAAGGGTAATTTCGTCACGATGGATACGCATCACGTCACGCCGGTGAATCCCCGTCATTACGCTGATCCGGGAGATGTTAATGAGTTCCTCACGCTCAATCATCTCCTCTTTTGCTGCTTCGATGAGTGCTATTTTTACCGCTTCAAGGATCTCCTGAATACGCACAGAATGCCGCAAACAAAAGCGCATCAGCGGTTTTAAGATGATTTGGAGCGTATCGGTAGTTATCGAAGCCATATCAAAATGTGTATTTTACACATTCCAAATATCTCCTTTTTTTAGAAAAAGCAAGAAGGGTCTTCCTTGCTTGGTCAAATCGGTTTTCTGAGCAGGGTTGTGGTGTTTTAAAAGTCTTGGCGCTTAAGAACGGCGATTTAAAGGCTCTCGAGCAATTGAATTAGTTGAATTGATGAATCTCTGCGGCGTATTAGAGATAAAAATGACGGTCTAACAAAATGACGGCCTCTTCCTGTCGTTGCTTCGCTTCGCTCGCAACGACAGGCATTTTCATTTTGTTAGAGGTTCTCAGTCAAAAGTCTCTTTACAAAATTGTTGAGTAAGAGAGAAGAACTCGCAGAAAGATCGGTTTTACTAGATGTATAGTTACCTAAGAGCTTCCAACTCACTTTTTGCTGTCATCAAGTGTAAATAAAAGGAGGGCACCAGTATCGTCGCCATACTGATGAACCACTCCTTCACTCTTGAGAAGGGTTAAACCATTGTGTTTGTAGTATTGTAATCGGCTCAATGGGTCGTGTGTGTAGTTTGCCTTAGTCGACGTCGAGTCCGGTTACGATTGCCTCCAATCTGTTTTCGTTTAACATCATCTGGAAACAAAGCTGTTGCCTTTGGTGTCAAACGAATATCTGATGTCCAGGCTTCATTAGAGCCAGAGGTAGCAGACGGCAGTTTGTTGAAAGTAATGTCTGCCTTAATGTTTCGGTCGAACGGGTCTCGAAGTTGGACCGTGAACGAGCCTTTCTTTTTATAGCTCAATTTAACATCCTCCCGCTTACAAAAAGCGGGAGGATGTTAAATTGAGCTATAAAAAGAACGCACTAAACGGTTGCTCAAACACGCCGCACAAACCATCGCAGGCATCGGCAGCAACATCTGCGGTATCTGTGCAAGAGTCCCAGACATGTCCCGGAGGCGCTCCAGGGTTACTTTCCGGACTTTTTTGGGTAATTGTGTCACCCTTGGTGCGGGCCTAGCAGTGAACAAACCTTCTTCCTCTTCGCCGGTCTGGACGAGGGGAATACGCTGTCCCCTCGTCCGCCGACTCAAATGGTATCTACTCCTTACTTGTTTTCGTTCTTTATCGGACGCCACGAAAAAGGATTGGGGTTTTGGCGGGCAAAATCAGTTAATCCGTTGCCAAATGGCTTGGTCCATTCTCCGTAGCTAGGGTTGGGAAGAATTATCCATTCGGTCCCAAACTTCTCCTTTAGCCGGTTGAGGGAGTCAGATCTTTTGGCGATGGCAACGCCGGGATCTGTCTTCAGATCATCTCCAAAAACAAAAACTTCATCAAAATCTCTGAGATTGTCACCAAGAAGAATAATAACCTGATAACCCAACTCAGAGACCTTGCCGCGCCGTTCGGTTTTGTCGCTGCTGCCTTTTTCAGCTTTTAGCAGCAACTGCTTGTCTTCGATCGGAATGCCCAGATGGGTTAGCGTAATTTTTGTACGCTCTCGTAACTTATCACCTCGGTTACTTACAAAAAAAACGGTGACCTTCAACCGAGAGGCCTCGGTGAAGAATCCGTTGGCACCCGGAATGAGTTTCGCCTGACAGGCATCTTCCCACTCCTCCCACAGTCCTGAATGAAATTCGATCCCTCCCGGACCCATAAATAATCGGGTAAGATCAAAACCCTGATTGTCGATAAAGGTCTCATCGAGATCCGCGATTACCGCAAGTGGTTTAGTTCCGTTCCCGAATTCGCGCACTTTTTCGCGCAATTGAAGTGTCGCTAAATGGTAAGCCTGGTAGCATGCGGCTTCGTACTCTGCTGACTGCCGATAGATTAGCGTGTCAATAGACCGATGTGGTGGAATCATCGGCTTTGCCCCTTCTGGGATGCTCATGTTGGGAGCGTCAATCAGAAAGTTAAAAGCCACTACACTTAGGAATAACCGTGCTAGTAACATACTTATCCATTCCTTCCTTTAGAACAAGTCGCACGTCGGACTCCCCTCGGAAGTCCGTTTCCCGCCGACACTAAATGGCAGTAAAGGCCATTTAGTGTCGGCGGGAATGTATAAACCTTTACTTATTCACTGCTTGGCTCCTCAAACACCAACTCGTAGGAATTTTTCCAAGTTGGAATGTGAGAAACCAAGAAAGACTTCTACCCAGATCTCAGCGTGACGAAAAGCTTGTAGATAAAGGATTACGCTTTATTGCTGAGCAGTGATACACAAAACCCTAGAGCCTCGTCAATTTTCGACGCAGAGAAAATATATTTTTTATTTGTTCGAGGATTGTGTAGAATGAGTTAGATGTTTTATTTTTGTTAAGCCAAGCAGAAAAAAACCACCAAAATTCCACCTCGTTCTGGATGCAAGGGCATTCCTCCATTGTTCGAAGCGCATCTTCAATTGTTAAAGTTGTGTTAGAAGAGTATCAACCCCTACTTTATCGCTACACTTTTTGCCCATATAATTTTATTCACTATCTATCGTGACGTGAGTAAAGGTTTGGTTTGTTTGTTGAAGGTAAGATAGGAGCAATATGATGAAGTGGGTTATCGGAGGTTTTATACTTAGTGTTGTAGTGCTTGTCGTAATGTTTCGTATGGTGTTTTCAGAACCTGAAATGAATGCGACGAATTCAACAATAGAGCTTGGACCGGGCAATTTTGTAGTTGAAGAAGGAGAAAATAAGGGACGTTTCAGCGGAAAATTTGTAATTCAGATTGGGCATGATGATGTTCTGTCAACAGTTCAGGCTGTCAGTGGTGGAACCTCCATACCACCCGCGGAACTCTGTGATCAGGTAAGAGAACTTAACGGTGATAGTGATACGATGATCAAGTTGTTTCAGCTGATCGCCCCTGTTCCAGAGAATCTTTCTATTAAAAAAGGTTCCCCCTTTAAGGCTGAGGAGGTGATCTTCTTTGACTGCGAAATTGATATAGAAGCGGCAAGGTGGACTACGGTTGTTGGAAAAGATGCTTCTAAGGGCGACAATTCTAAGGTCACCAAGCCAGGAAGGTAATCTGAAGAAATAGTGCGCGGGCAAACTCGAATACCGTGCCCGCGCACACGAGAGAGGTGAATAAAATTAGAGGTAGAACAAAATTGCTCGAAGGGGGTTGTTGTCTTAATACATACTCAAGTCACGATTATCTCAGTCAAGGCATTGATATGTGCTTTTTTCATAATTGTTGGATATCTTGGAGTGAATCTTTCAAGTTGTTCTCGAGAGGGGGGAGGAATACTTAACTTAGTGTTATTTGAGTTATTTTTTACTGACTGTCTCTTTTCTTTTCAAAATCTCTAAGGTCTAGGGCCGATATCGTAGGCGCTCCAAGCGCGTTGGGTGGCGGTGCCATTTATGAGTTGGATGGCTCTCGTGATGTCTTCTCCGGCTACGGTGCCGTTTCGTGTTTGGTCAATATAATCTTCTCTTAAGAGAGGTGCGGTACTAAAGCTACCAGTAGAGATCTGCGTCCAACGGGTAATATCGTTTCCAAGTACTTTTCCATCTTGTGTCGTGTCCATGGGAAGAAATGCGATCGCTCTACGATTATCCCTATTGTTCGTAGATACTGGAACACCACTTAAACTTACGACATTGATCGCTCGGATATCAGTCCAAGCACCGAGAGGCACTCGTGGAAGAAATTGAATTGTATAGGGTCCTGCCCCGGGACTGCCGACTGGAACGAGACTGACCAACGGGGCGGAGCCCAAGGCGAGGTCGGCACTTGTGGCAGGAACTTCTGCGCCTTGGCGATAATATCGAATCTGAAAATTTGAAAGGCTCAGTGGTCCACCGCCAACATTCATTACTGGGGCGGAGAAGGTGATTGCTATGTTTGATTTGCCAAAGAGAGCTCCACTTTGTGCATTGCGATCTCCTAACGGATCAATATAACCGTCAGGAGGGATGCTTGAGAGGATGCTTGGTGCAGCTGATGTGCCTGAGAGGGACACGGTTGCTGAATTGGTACCGCGGCTTGCAAAAAGAATTGTCAGATTTGCTACTGGGTCAGTCCAGCTTTCCCCAACATTTAAGATTTTTACCAGGTACGAATAACCGGAAGTGTTCCCACCATGATGAATAGTTACGCGTTGACGATATTCAGCTCGTAAACCGGATGAATAATTGCCTAACTGTTCGCGATAGGAAATAAAATAAGAGTTTCCTGCAGGTCGGGGCACTTTAACAATATAAGGATTGGCTGTAGAGGCGTCGTCTGTTTCTACAGAAGCAATAGTAAAACTACCTCCTCCAGTTCCTGAAATTACTTTTTCCGGAGGAACCCAGTTTTGTTGATACGAATGGACTGCGTTGAAAAAACGTGCTCCTACGCCGCCGATACCCATGAGGCAAGACCAATCTCCATATTCCGGGTCTGGGTTTCCAGGAGGATCGACTGCTCCATTATTATCAAGATCCAGTGAAGCATGAAGTAAGCCAAGATTGTGACCGATCTCATGAGCTGTTATGTCAAGGTAGTTGCAGAATTCTTCTGGAATCCAAGAGTTTCCCGATCCATTTGCGACGTTTGCGACTCCAGCAAAACCGCACCATTCGTCTCTTCCCGGGATCACATAGACGCGGATATTCCAATTATCGAGATTTACTCCTTGTGCAAGCAGAGCGGCTTTAGCGTCAGTTGAATATCTTCCATAATCGCAGCCTGTGCCGGTTGCGTAAGGAAGAGTGACATCGTAAACATCGTTTTGTCCATCGACATTGATATCGGATGTAAAAGAGAGTGCTCCGTTTGAGGAAGCTTCATACATTCCACGCACGCTTTGTGCGCCGTCCCAATAGAGGGTCTCGATTGCGCTATGCGTGCAATGGACTGGAACATCTGTAGAGCTAACACGGACAACAACCAAGCTACGAGTTCCAGTTAGATATTGTTGGGACGCTGGTTCAGTGACGTCGATATCACTTTCTGAGACCGCTAACTCCCCCTCATCTGCAAGGCTTGCAGTACGAACAAGAACTTTTGCTCCTGACCGAATCTGAGGAGGGATTTTTCCGCTAAAATTCAGTAAAACTCGTTTTTGGTTTGGGCGAACGAGTTCGACGATCTCTTTTGCTCTGCCGTCGGTATAGTCGATTATTGATACTTCGATGGTTCCATCGAGGGTTCTATCATCAGCGTGCACGCACTTTGGGAAAAGGATGGGGTAGATGCTAAGCAAAAATGTTAGGGTGAAAAATAGTCTTTTCCAACAGAGGGAAAGATCCTTCTGAGTGAAGAAAGTCGATATGCGGCCCATACAACGCTTATTCCGAATATGATGACACGGCAAAGCACTAGTAACGTCAAAAGACTTCTTAGGAGAGCCTAGGAGCGTTAATTAATATAAGGCAAAAAGCGCGCCAAGAGAGATTGAGTTTGTAGATGTTCTGGGGAACCAAGCCCCTTATCGAAGAGCAAAAGAGTTTAGATAAGAGTTCGAAATTGTTTCGCTTCGCACGCAGCCGGTTCTCTCGGCTCGCAGCGGCAGGTTCATGGAACCACAGAGATACAGAGGACAGAGATGCGGAAACACAGAGAAGATGGAGGCTGTAATGTATTTTTATTTTCAGCGAACGATCTTTAAGTATTCCTCTTCACTTAAAATTCGACCATCATATTCTTCTGGCCAGCTGGTGCGGATGGGGTTTCCTGATTTTCCACAGGTGGTGTTTCGGAGGCTTCCTGTAAACGGCATCAAGCGAAAGTTCTCTTGCATTCGAGCGATATAGTATGAGTTTGGAAGGGCAATGTTGAGGCGATGTGAATTTTCGATATCAATTTTAGTGATTCGAAAAGGGCGACAAAATTTTTCATCCCAAAAGGAACGGATCAAAAGCGACTCAACTTTTGCCGGATCAAGAGAGGTTGTTGTTTCATAATACAGCTCCTGAAGAGAGTCAGGAATTTTTGTGGCATCTAGTTCCTCTCCACTTCTTCGATGTAGTACTGGCGAGTTTCGAAAATGAAGCTCCTCTTGTTCAGAAGCAGAAAGTGGAAAATGGAAACCGGAACAGCTCTCGTTATATGGGTTTGGAGCAAAGTGTCCCGGGAAAAAATGGCCCCATTCACCCGTGTCTTTTAAATAACGAATAATTTTTTCATGAAGCTGATGATATTCCGCTTCAGAATACTGCTTATTAAAAATGCAATATCTCTTTCCGCGAAGCCCGCAGCAGCCAAAACAGTATTGGCATTGAAAACAGTAGGCGCAGTAGTCACAAAATCGACACTCATTTAATTCAAACGAAAATCGGGTTTGATAACAATAGACTACCATTACGGAGTAATACGACAGCTCACTTCCAATAGTTCCCATGCTATCCAGAGTCGCTCGTGCATTGGGGCCTGAGGTAAAGTCATGGACACAATCTTCGTGATCGGGTGAGATAAAACAGTCTTCGCAGTTTTTGCAGTTTGTGATGTAGTTTCCAGAAGAGTTTTCACAAAAATCGATATGCAGTGCGCGATGCCAGGCAATCTCACGCATCATTTTTAGAAAATGCTTCTTTGCACGTTCCATTACTGTACGAGAGCGAAGATCCCATGCTACTTTTTTTTCTTGAAACTGAGCTTTTGTAAGCTGTTGATTCTCAAAACAGTATGTTTTATTTCGAAGATTACAACAAAACATACAGTCAGAGCAGTTTCGACAGTCATAGAGAAATGAAGAACTTGAAACTTCGCGGCAATACGAAACGTGGACTACATCAAAACAATTTCGGCAGTGAACGATGTCGCTTCCAAGCTCACAAAACTGTGAATAGATACAAAACTGGACATTTTTTGATTGTGTTCCCAGGTAGCAGTAGCGACAGTCCTCGAGAGTGTTACACGAATGGCAAAGGTAGCAGTTTTTGCTGTAGTAGAAGTCATCGGTATATTCACAATTCTCGTTATGGCTTTGGAAGGTATGGGGAAGGGGGCATTGACGAAAGAGCTCCCACGCCTGATCGAAAAAAGAACGGGTGAAATCAAATTCCGCGTGGGGTGGATCTCCTTCTCTGATCCATTCTTCTCTCTCCCATACTGGATATTCACAGTCAGGACGAAAAATAGAGATGAGATTTCTACCAGTTTTGTCACATTTTCTAGGGTGAAGATTCCATTGTGGCCAAAACGCTCCAAGTTCACGGAAGCGGAAGGGAACTGAGAGAGTAGGGAGATCCTCGAAGCCAAACCGAGAACGGAGTTCTTTTTCAAATGGAGATACGGTAAACGAGCGACCAGAGATTTTGCATTGACGTGTTTCCATTTCTAAACAGAGTATTTTTGCATATGAGGTATCTCTAATCAACTTTAGAGAGAATAAAGGCCAGTTAGGCTCTTTAGGAGGGTAAACATATCTATGCTATGAGGTAGAATAACCTCTAGCAGAGTGTTAATCTTCAGCTTCACGTAGTTGTTTTGTATCTGTTGTTTTGCATTTATTGAGAAAGTTCTTTTCATCAAAAGCTATAACAGTAGAGGATTCAGAACTGTTTTTCAGTATAGCGCGCGATTACCTTTGCGCATAGTCTGAGAGACAGCACCAGCAAACTGTTTTTCTCCCCGTGTTCATCCTAGATCCCTCGGGACAAAAGAATCCATGGTCAATGCTGTGCGGGTTCATGCGGCACGCGAAGTGTAAATGACGCGGAGCTGACAACGAAGCAGAGCCAAAACCATCTTTTGTCGGCCGACCCACTCGTGAGGTTTGGCCAATGAAGCTCAAACAAACCGAGGAGGATATTATGGACACAAATGAGGTTGAAAACGGTGGCACACAGCCATCAGTAGTTGAAAAACGCCCAAAGGTAGTGATCTGTGTTGAAGAGTGGCTTCCCGATCTGATGATGGACATCCAGGAGCCAGTGCAGATCGTTCTCTGTTCAGTGTCTCGGATTGACCTTGCGCCAGTTGTCGCTCAGTCAGATTTGAGATGCCGGACGTGCAGCGGACCGATCCGATTTGAACTCGTGCTCGGCGAAATTGAAGATTGGCGCGACGTGTGCGAGGTAATCGAACTACTCTTTCTGGCTAACGTAGCTGAGGGTCTAGAGGCACTTGGACCGCAGTTTTCGTTTGCTGGGAAAAGAAGTCGGAGAATCAGATCGCTCGCCTACGGTTGGGCCATTGACAACAAACTCCAGGGTTGTGACCGTCTAGACAAACTTCTGACCCGTTGGAGCAACGTTCCTGCGCTTACGGCGGGAGACGTTGTGATCGTGTTGGAAGGCGGCAGGAAAGGTAACCCGCGGGGTTCAGCAAAAGTGATGTTTGTGCAACCCATCGGCGGAGTGGACACCCAGTCGCTCCTTTCCGACTTAGGACTGAAATAGGCACTGAAATGGGTAGAGAAATAGTCCTGCTGGTGCTGTTCTCTCTATCAAGTAATTCTGCACTCTCTTTTTAGTTCTACGTCACCAATAGGTGCTCGTTCCTGTTGTATTTTAAGAAACTACTTGGATAACAACTCATTAAATCGAATTGCGTTTGGAAATGCGTGACCCCAGGCGGTATTGTCAAATATTACCCAAGTTGCAGATATGGGTTTAACAGCTCGAAGCTTGTCTGAGAGTGATGAGAGAAATTCAGTTGAATAAGGGCTAAAATAAGTTTGTGGAGCGCCGTGCAATCTTATGTAATGAGTCTCTTTCTTTGAATAATCAGTGGTGAGAACATTCACCACTCCGGGATCGGCCGCTACTAACGAAATCTCATACTTTCGCATTACGGCTAAAGCACTTTCATCGATCCAGCTTTTATGTCGAGGCTCACAAACAATGACTCCCTCAAACCGCTGACGAAGATATTTAAAACAGGCTTCAACCACCTTTTTATCAAAGACGAGCTTTGGCGCGGTTTGGAGTAAGAACGGTCCACGCTTATGGCCGAGCACCGCCGTCGCTTCCAAAAATGGCAAAAGAAGCTCAGGTCGACGCAACTTGGTGTTATGCGAAACAGATCGGGGAATTTTGAGGGCAAAGCGAAAGTTGTCTGGAACAAGAGCAGCCCATTCTGCATAGGTTGCGGCTTTATGGTTACGGTAAAACGAGGAATTAATTTCTACGCAATTAAAATACTTGGAATATTGTTGGAGATGATGAATTTTTTCCTCTGCACGATACCGTTTCGGGACCTTCCAACCGGCGCAGCCGACAAAAATATTTTTAGCCATCGCATCATCATGAGACCAATCGATAATAGGAAACCATGACGCTCATCACAAAGAGGAAAAAGGGTGTCGGGCCCGAAACGATTTTGTTCTTCGTTTTGCTCAAGGTTTGCCTTGATACGTAGATTTTCTGTTCTTTTGAGGATGTGGTAGTGATTCCCGCGTTACGGATCTTTTTATTGTTCTCATATGTCGGGTAGGAGGGGAATGTAATTCATTGAGGTTATTACTGAAGGGAGGCTCAAGTGCTTGGACATGCGTTAAACAGTTCGCGCTTTAACTTGGTACTTTCCACGTTCACGGCGCTGATCGCTGCGCCGATTGCGGCGTTCTTTCTTAGGGTGGTCGAGTACATAGTGTCGGTCGATTACTGGTTTCTTGCTTTAGCGACGTTTAGTCTTTCGCCACTACTTGGGCCGTTCATGACCAAGTGCGTAGTGAAGCTCGAGGATTGTGTTTGTGAGTTTGAGATTTCAATTCGCCAGTGGGGTACAACTATTTGTAGCCCTCAAGAAAAGGCGCAATATGTTGCCAAATCAGTAAGCCTACTGATCATCTCTGGACTCGTTATCCTGCTGGTAATCGACAAAGCACCAAAGGGCTTCTTTACGCCTACTGAAATATGGAAGTACGCTCTGGTCCGCTTTGGCCTTTTTGAGACGGCTGTGATTGTAGCTGCATTGGTTGTGTCAACGTTAACACGACTGATTTCACGACTTCGGTTTGTTGGGTAAGTCCTTCTGTTTCGTGTATGGATTTGAGGCATTTCCCTGGCAGTGTGTGTATCTCCACTGCCAGGGCAGAAATTTGCTTGAGGAAATCCCCTCCACCTTCGACACCGCTGGAGAGAATTCTGATTGACGGTTCCTATTTTAGAAAAACAATAGGAACCGTCCCTGCTTTTTAGGTGGTTAGGTATGGGAGTCTTCCACCTTTGTCTTTTGGATCTCTATCTTTTGTTGGTTTTTCCATCTTCCAAATAACAAGTTGCCTATTTTTGGGCGGGTTTGTACTTGCATTTCTTGGAATGCCTCTAGGAGGGCGTTATCATCTTCAATATTTGACCGGGATTCACCAAATTGCTCTACAAACTCCTCTAATAAATCGGGGAGGTAATGGGACATTGAGATTCGAATATCAATCTTTGTTTCCAAGAGCGGTTTCCGTTCGATCGTTTCTGTGTTCATATCCGGAAACATATCCGGTAGGCAGTGTTCGTCATCTCCATCAAACTCTTTATCGACAAATTCTATTTCACCATTTACTGCCGAGCACTCGTACAAAATTCGATAGTTTCCTTTGTCATCTAGATCCCACACCAATGCTCTCGAATAAAGTTTCGCCTTTCGACGTGGGCCGCAATATTCGCTACTAAGCGGTCCTTCAGCGAATTTTAAATAACTACCCTCTAACTCGTAAGTCTTCCCCACAAAAACTCGTAGCGGAATACAAACATTCATTTCTCTTAGATAATTCTCCAGAGTCTTAATATCCTCTGAAATCTTATCTAATTCAGACTGAAAGTTTAAAAATTCCTCTTGAGTTTCCTCAAAAGTGTCTTGCAAACGGGGGTTATGGAATTTAGGTACAGTATTTGAATAAGACATGGTGTTTCTCCCAATAAATAAACAGTTCAATAAACGCTACTCAATCTGTCGAAGGAATCAACCTTCCAATTTATCCCAATCAAGGGCTAAAGGAGCCAATCAAGGCAGATAAACTTTATCTCAAAAAGTATGAGATGGTCAACATGGGGTATCCAGGAAAATAAGTAGTGACGGTTCCTATTATCTTTCTAAAATAGGAACCGTTATTACTTAAATCCTTCTATTGTTTCAATAAGAGTGGAAGAGCAAACCAGCTCAAGAACCATTAGCCTTGTAACGGAAGAATCAGATAAATGATGCCTATCCTGCACTTCTGTAAAACTCGTGCAGGATAGGCATTTGGTGTCAAACATTGTTTCTTGAGATTCGGACTAGCACTTCGATGGGCGGCGAAGCAAACCGACTCGCCGAAGAGCTCCGCGAGGATGATTAGATCATGAGACAGCGGGAAGGGCCTAGGGGGACGAAATCCTCTAGGCCCAGGATAAGATAAAAAAGAGGTGAGCTTCTTCTGCTTTCTCTCCGTCCTTTAAAATACGCATACTTGCTGCGAATTTCATTCTCTCGTAGCGTCATCTCTGCATTGTTGTTGATATGAGTTAAAGTAAAAGAATAAAAATATAGCTATCTTCTGATGTTAGAGAGAGACAACATTTTTTTCTTTTTCACAGATGGTTTTTGTAATACCTTCTGCGCAATCAGTAACGTTTGTAATTTGCAAAGGAGAGCGCTGTGAAAAAAATAATCTTAATGAGTCTTTTTGCTTTTGGTATTTTCGGTTTCGTTATTTTGGAAGCGAGTGCTGCTCCAATTTGTGCTGGTGGTTATGATCGCGAAGATCGCTCATTGGTGACGAAGCAATATCTTCCTCTTGAAGAGATGTTTTCGCGGATGGTGGAGCTTGCTGTAATGTCTTCAAATGGAACCCTTTCGGCAACGCAGCGAATGGCGTTAGATGCAGAGTTTCAGGCTTGGAAGGGAGAGATCGAGCATTATGGAGATCTCACCAGACGCGGTGCTTCGGATCGGACGAATCTGTTTTTGGCGAGCGTGATTGATCCTACTTATTTGAGTCTTTCTACTTCTGTGCTGACTGGTGCAAATCCCCTTGGTCAGGAGAATTCCCGCGCATCCTTAGATGCCGTGAACGATGCTATCTCTACACTCCAAGTTTGCCTTTGGGGCTCTTGGGAGCGTCATAGTATTGAGGGTTCCCCAAATGATCAGAGCTGTGCAGGTGGGTTTAGTCGTGAGGATCGAAAACTTGTCCTCCGGGAATATCTTGCTGCAAGGACAATTCTCTCAAAAATGGCAGGGATGGCAGAAACAGTTGCAAATAGTGTTTTGTCTACCTCCCAGCGAGCGATGATGGATTTTGATTTTGAATTTACAAGAGAGCAACTTGATATTTTTGGAAGTCGGGTTCGACGACTTGCGTCTAGGAAGACAAATCGATTTTTAACCACGGTGATTGATCCTATTTATTTAGATCTCTCCACGTCAACTCTTAACGGAGAAACAGTTGCAGAGATGCAAGCCAATGCCCGTGATGCATTGGATGCTGTCAATAATGCAGTTTCGACGCTAACAGCTTGTATGGCGAGCACGAAATGAGCTCTTCTCATTAGGTATTTCTCGGCCCCGATCTCGTTCTTGGATGCAGATAAAATGGGATGTCGGGCGAGGCAGATCCTTTCTGGCTACGTCGCTTTTGTTAGAAGCGACGTAGCCCATAACCAAAACCTCGAATGAAACCTACTCGACATTCTGCGGCGGGAGCGCACATGGGTTAGGAATGTTTTGCACCTCTCGTGCAACTTTAACTACTGAGGAGATCCCACTTTGGGAAGAGGTAAAGAAACGCCTAAGTCGGATCGGTAATTTATTTCGCATTCTTTGTTCCCACTCTGCAGGCAAGTCAAACTCTCCTTCTCCAGCAGCGCCGATAACCACAACGATCTCTTCCTGGAGCGCAAGGTCGATAACCGCTTGTTCGACTATTACATCAGGAAGGATCACGATCATGTGAATGAGAAAACCTAAACGCGGACCTGGCGTTGAGCTTTGGGGGTCTTTTTTCAAGCCCTCGATATTATTCTTGAGGAATTGCTCAAGCCGATCTGCCACGATTCCTTTTCCGCTAATCAGGTACCACAACAATTGAAGAGACCATCGATGAAACGGAGCCTGCTCATCTTGAAGGGCCTGGGCAGAAGAACCAACAACTAGCATGTGATAATTTGGCACCAATGTTCCCATTTGATACTCCTTAAAAGTTGCCTTTAAAAACCGGATTCAAACACACAAAACCCTTTGCCTCGACCGAACGCGCGTACGATATGAGTAATCATAAAAGCGTTCGGCTTCGAAACGCATCTACCCGCAAATCCTGGCAACGGATCGGTAGCAATGCATGGAAGACCATCGATTGTGCCAAGGAGATATAAATTGTTTTTTAGGATCGACTCGATTATTGCGCTTTAGCGCGCAATATTAATGGAAGAGATAATTCTTGTAAGAAAGGAACAACGAAGAGATGAAAATAAGTTCATATATTACGTATACGGAAGGCAAACAGCGTTGTCAATAATTGAACAGCGAAGTTTTTCTTTTTCAAAAAAATAAAAAAACTATTTATAATGTTTCCCGAAAGCGGAGTTATTGTTTCTCTATTCTCCGAAAATCTGGAGAGAAAGACTGAAGGGAGTTTTATGAAATTACAATGTATGATTATTGAACACAGAGTTTCACAGGGTTACACAGAGTAAGAGGGTAAGATAATTCAAACTCTGTGCAACCCTGTGAAACTCTGTGTTCAATCCTTCCTCTCTTTACTCGCAGAGCGTAAAAAGATTTAAATAATTGACGATATATCTCTGTTTTAATATGCTCAGCACCAATTTGAAGATGGGAAATTAAAGATTTATCTGTGGAAGACTCGGCGACGGTTAATACAGTTCTTCGTCAAAATACGCTTCATCTATTTTCACTTGCGGCTCTTGTTGTTGCACAACCTATCTTTGACCTTCTGAGTAAAAGTCCGGAGTTTTTTACGATCCGAGGTATTGAGTTTCGTGAGCTGCTCCTTTTAATTTCTCTAATCCTTTTTTTATTACCTGCGGGACTGTCGTTCCTTGAAGCGCTGCTTAGATCTTTTAGCGTTTCAATGCAGCAGAAGTTTCACGTCATATGTATGTTCTCTCTTTTTTCTCTCGGTCTTTCTCGTGTTGTCGCAGGAATAACGGTTCTCTCTGTATGGAAGGTTTTGATCCTGATAGTACTTTGTGCCTTGGTGATCACCTTTGCATATCAGCGCTTTCAAGGAATGCGTCTCTTTGTGACCTTTCTTTCACCAGCGGTTATCATCGTTCCTGCACTATTCTTACTAAATCCAGGAGTGAAAGGAGCGTTTAAGAAGGAACTTCCCACTCTCAACATTGTTACCAAACCAAACAATCCTGTTTCTGTCGTTATGCTTGTTTTTGATGAGTTCCCCATTAGCTCGCTGATGAACGACAAATTTCAGATCGATAAAAAGCGATTTCCAAATTTTTTTTCGCTGGCACAGGATTCTTACTGGTTTAGAAATGCAACTACCGTTAGTGATGGCACCGAGCTTGCTGTTCCGCCAATTCTTACTGGTCGTTATCCGAAAAAAAGACTCGTTCCAAGTTACGCAAACTATCCAGAAAATCTTTTTACATTGCTTGCTCCATCTCATCAGCTCCAGGTAGTCGAAACACAGACAAAGTTATGTCCAAGGAGTTTATGTCCGCTAAAAAAAGAAGATACCCTCAGTCAACGCCTCAGCGAGTGGATGGTAGATCTCTTTATTGTCTACTTGCATACGGTCTTTCCCGCGGAAATGAGGGCAGATCTTCCAAACATCTCTCAGTCTTGGGGGGGCTTTTTAAAAAACAGGGGTGGAAAGAGCGATCTTAAAGATATCATCGAAAATGTCGCAAGCGACAATCGACCATTACTCCTAAGGAACTTTTTCTCCTCTATTCGCCGTAAAGAAAAGCCAGGATTTTATTTTTTACATGTACTTTTTCCTCATGTGCCCTGGAAATATCTCCCTTCAGGGAAGGTGTATACCGCTGATTACGTAGAAGGGCTGTTTGTTCGCGATCGTTGGAAGAACGAAGAATGGGCGAGTGTTGATGGACTTCAGAGACATCTTCTTCAGGTGCAGTATCTTGATCTCCTTATCGGCGAACTGATCAGTCACTTAAAGAAGGAGGGGATCTATGATGAGGTGTTGATTGTTTTGACTGCTGATCACGGAGTAAGTTTTCAAGCAGGAGACAAGAGACGGGCGCTTACCGAGACTAACTATTATGATATTCTCCCCGTGCCATTTTTTCTTAAATTGCCGAATCAACACAAGGAGGTAATTAATGATTCAAACGTTGAAACGACCGATATCGTGCCAACGATTAGCGATATCTTAGGACTAACGATGCCGTGGCCCGTTGATGGATTGTCGGTCTTTTCTCCTGAAATTAAGGGTCGTGCTACAAAACATTTTTATCGAAACGATCTAAAAAAGGAAAAAATACCCAGCACCTTCGAAGACAAAGTATTATGGCGTTCACCTACGATAGACCGTTTAAGTAAGCTTTTTAATCCAGGAAAGGAGGGGTATGATTTTTACTCTACCTCTTTTTTTAACGATCTCTTGGGGGAAAATCTCTCTGAATTTGTCATAGCAGAAAGTAATAATTCCTGTTCTCTCAATGAGGAGCCGTTTTTTAAGGCGGTAAATACTCACGGCGCAATCCTTCCCGCACACATTACCGGGCGGATACTTTTACGAACACCAAAAACACCACCACTTCCTCTTGCGCTTTCGATAAACGGTGTGGTTCAGGGGGTGACAAAATCTGTTGAGGATAGAGGAGATGAGAGAACGTTCTCGTTTCTTGTGCCTGAAACCGCGTTTCAAGATGGCGATAATAAGGTTGAAGTATTTGAAGTAAGCAAAACTCCAGAGCGTCCGGTGCGGCTCATGAAACTCCAGCCGGAAAAAATCGATGAATTTCAGCTTTTTACTAGCGCAGAGGGAAAAGAATCGTTGCGTTTAGAAGGTGACGAGATAGTTCAAATAAGACCGCAACATCTTCGTGGCGCTCTTGATTCTGTGAAGGTGCGAGATGGTCGAGTGGTCTTTACCGGGTGGGCAGTAGATGCAAAACGTAATGAACGTGCTGCGCAGATACTTATTTTCGCAGATGGAAGGTTTGTCGGTTCAGGAAAGACATCGATAGTGAGAAAAGATCTTACGAAACGTTATGGCTTATGGGCAGAAACTTCGGGATTTATGGCAGATGTTCCTTTCTCTCTTTTAGGAACAAATTCAAAGCCTACAGTAAGACTCTTTGCCCTTTCAAAGGAGGGATATGCAAGTGAACTTCAGTATTTTAAAGATTATCAATGGAGCGCTATTAGGTAAGTATCGAACAAAGTATTTTGTTTACCGCAGAGTTTCTATACTACGTTCCTATACGCAGCATAGAAACTCTGCGGTAAAATGTGCCTTCTCTAGTAGATATTTCATTTTAATCATTTTAAACCTTCTTGAGCGTCTTGAGAATATAGTTAGGGGTTGGTAGTATTCTCGGTAATTTTTAAACCACCATTTCACACAGGAAGGAGAATGAACATGTCGTTACGAATCAACGATGAAGCACCAGATTTTACTGCTCCTACAACTCAGGGAATTCTGAATTTTCATGAGTGGATCGGCAATGGATGGGCGATCTTGTTTTCTCACCCGAAAAACTTTACGCCGGTATGTACCACGGAGTTGGGCTACATGGCCAAACTTGAACCTGAATTTAAGAAACGAAATTGTAAAGTCATTGGATTAAGCGTTGACCCAGTAGAACATCACGTCACGTGGGCAAAGGATATTGAAGAAACGCAAGGGCATGCCGTGAGGTATCCGATGATTGGCGATAGTGATCTGATCGTATCGAAGCTTTATAACATGTTACCCGCAGATGAAGTTGGCACATCCGAGGGCCGAACAGCAGCCACAAACGCGACGGTGCGTTCTGTTTTTATTATCGGTCCAGATAAAAAAATTAAGTTAATGCTTACCTATCCGATGACCACAGGGCGTAACTTTGATGAGATCGTGAGAGTGCTCGACTCCATGCAATTAACAGCGAAACACAAGGTTGCTACCCCCGTGAACTGGAAAAAGGGTGAGGATGTGATTATTGTTCCCTCCGTATCTGATAACGAAGCAAGAGAGATGTTTGCGGAAGGGTGGACAACGGTGAAACCGTATTTACGAGTGGTGAAGCAACCAAGCGCCTAAGAGCGAGAAACTTGGATCGAGTGTCTGGGATACGCACCATAATGTGCGGTTTAATCAGCGATATAACGAGATAGATCTTCTTACGTGGAGCTGCTTCTTTCAGTGACCAGTAATAGTTCTTACTCTAAACCAACTGGTTCAATTCTTGCACTATCTTCTCTATCGTATCCCAAGAAAAGCTTTTTTTACGATCGATAACAGATTTCTCTGTTACGATTAAAGCTTACAGGACTAAGGTTGTAAAAAAGCTTAACATTTTGACGATATAAGGTTTTTGCGATGCCGGTAGTAAAAGTTTGAGGCTTCTCATGGGCTCGCGTGATAGCCTTTTGTCTAATCTTTTTTCTTAGCACTCATACTGCCTATTCCCAAAGCGGTCCCCCAACTATTAGTGCGAGTAATCCCTCAAATGGCTATGTTGACCCGTTGGAAGATCGAGACTCAACAACTGGGGCGCTTTTGGGGATAAAAGATGTTTCGATTACCTTTTCAAAACCAGTGACCACTACGGGGGGAGGAGCTCTTACCGTCTCTAATTTTCAGCGAAAGTATTTTAGAAATGGAGTTGATGTAACCGACCTACAAACCCAACAAGTTCCCACCGTAACGCTTCTTAGTGGAAGTGGAGCGGGTCCGTATATTCTTCGATTTGCGCCGCGTATTCCCCTAGGTGCCTGGACAAAAATTACCGCAATCAACGTAACTGACACGAGTGGAACTCCGATTGGAAGCCAGGGAAATAATATCGTGTTTGGATTTCTTCCGATGGATACAACTCAAAACGGAAAAGTGCTCGGTGAGGATATTACTCGTTGGCTTCAAATTAATGGGAACCTTTACAATCCCGCTCCTCTTACCAAAGCACAGTTCTGTGACCAGAAGCGAAATGGCACTGTGGCTGGAGAGGATATTGGAAGAGCGATGCAACTTATAAGTGGGGTGGGAAGTTACCGGGCTTGGAATAATTTTGATATCGGTCCCAGCAGTGAGGCCCCAACGACCTGCTCAAACAAGATCAAAGATGGCAATGAGCAAGGAGTTGATTGCGGAGGAAGTTGTCTCTTTGAATGTCCCTTCAATCAAACGGTGGGGATAGAACTTACTCTTCAGGGAACTCCGGGAGAAGATTATGCCGTGGAATGGGCTTACCACGATCCACGAGTTGACGACGCGAAGGTCATCTATATTAAAGGCAACGTCAAGATTGGCTTGCAACACAATGTTCATAACCAGGGTGGAAGTGGACCGATGTGGTACAAGATCGACCGCGATGAGCAGCACATCGAACTTTCCAGTAGTGGTGGTGGTCGGAAGGAGCAGTACAGTGCGCCTTTTGCCTTGGCAGACAAACGGTATGTCGAGACAAATGCCCCCGTTATCGGAACCATAGGGAGTAATGGAGAAGATTATTATAACAATATCGGCTACGCAGGAGAACGATTTAAATATAGAGATCGCGATGCTTCGTTTGGACGACGCACAAATTACGGCATCCTCGATCAACAAACCGGCGATGAATCGCATGTTCTTTCGTTTTGGGACGCTGGAGCAAATGAAAGCGAGCCCGATGCTGACTGGGTGTTGCTCATTGTAAACCCCAAAACTCCCGCGCTGCGCTTCCGAACACGCAATACCAATGCACAATACTATAGCACCCCGATGAAGACCTATTGGATCCCAAAGATTGTAAATCCTCAAGTAACCTATCTTACGGACAACGTTGATATTGAATTAGTTAATATCATGGGCGGACCAATTTCGTATCGTCTTAACGGCGGTTCTACATCAACGTACGCTGGCGTAATTAGTTCAAACAGTTTGGCAAATGGGGTGAATACCTTGGAGTATTGGTATAACCCTTCAAACCGGAAGACTCGCACACTCATTAAGAATCCTGACTACCCAAGTAAATTGGAACAACATCCACATAACTTTTTATGGGACAGTGCTAAGACTCTCGCTATTATTCGCGATCGAATTAGCAAGCCTGGTCATTATCGTGACGCGTTCAATGACCTGTTGTCAAAAGAACGTTCAGGTGATGAAGAAGATATCTGGAACGGGTTTCGATTAAACGATAATACCAGTGGTCCTTCCGGGTATGCGTATATCAGTGCCTACATCGCAACAATAAAAGGGATGAACTATGAGCATGAGAACGAGGATGGGGAGATGGAGAACTATGCTCGAAAGGCAAAGAAAATGCTCCTTGATATCTCGTTTCTCTCTCGTACTTTCGGACAAGAGTTTGGTATAGATGGTCACGGTCCTACAGGACCGTTTCGTCCAGCGTTTTATTATCAAGGTCGAGGATCAGGACGAGAGGCGATAGCTGCAGCTCTCGCTTATGATTTACTCGTAGGAAGCTATACAACCGCAGGTGGCTACAGCGACGGATTTACTCCGATTGAAGATCTCCGTGTGCGCGATGCCCTTGCGCACTACGCAAAAACAACCCTGCAATTTGTTAATGAGACAAGTCAGCAGTATATGGAGAGTGGAAACGTTCATTATGGTGCGTCCGCGGAGATGGCCACAGCCGTTATCGCTCTGACCATGCCCAAATATAATTCAGCCTACTACGGCACGAGTGGAGCGCCTCCTGATAATATTCAAGCTATCCATCTCTGGACGCCGTATCCAAACCATCCAAATAGCTGGTGGTCTGTGGCAACAGATGAGTATCCTTCGAATCTCTATCCGAATCCTGATCAGTCTACCTATTCGCGAATTGCTGTATGGGCGTTGGCAAAAAATGCACAACATGCTCCTAATCCAAACTTCTTCTCAGGGTATTGGGGAGGCAATGTAAGTCCGCTCTATTTAGTGTTTTCTAATATTTTGCATAATGTAGGACTGAATCAGGTTTTTCCAAATTCAAGCGATCGCACAAATTGGCTTAGTGTTGAGCAGAAATTTAACTGGTATGAACAACACTCCACCTGTGATGATGGTAATGACTTTTGTATGGATTTTCCTGTTGTAAATAAGCATTATCCTTTCGCGTTAAATGCCCTTACTACTATTAAACGCTTTGCTTCACCGAGTGATTATAGTTGGTGGCTTCAATATGGTTACGGAGAAGGTGGGCCACTAGGACTCTCGACATTCGATGATACTCTTGAATACTGCTTTGATGGGGCAAGGAACTATTACGAAGAGGGAATAGACTGCGGCGGAACTTGTCCGCAGAGCTGTTCGTAGAGGTATCTATGATGAAAAGCTCTGTCGTTGCGA
>CAZDIO010000088.1:0-11660 GCA_964505555.1 uncultured Bdellovibrionales bacterium | reverse complement strand
ACCTCTCCTCCTCCCCTTTTCAGATCTGGCTTGATGGGAAAAGCTACACTACTCGTTCAGTGATCATTGCTACTGGAGCTTCAGCAAAAGTTCTCGGGTTACCAAACGAGATGGAACTCATGGGGTATGGTCTTTCAACTTGTGCCACGTGTGATGGAGCGTTTTTTAAAAATCAGGAGATCATCGTTGTTGGTGGTGGAGATTCAGCCTGCGAGGAAGCGATCTTTTTAACAAAGTTTGGTTCCCGGGTGCGGATGATTCACCGTCGAGGAGAGTTGCGGGCATCAAAGATAATGGCCCAGCGGGTGCTTGATCATCCAAAGATTGAGGTAATCTGGAACTCAGAGCTTACGAAGCTCTTGGGAGATAAGAAAGGTGGCGTTACTGGTTGTATCTTAAAAAATACAGAAACAAATAAAGAATCAGAGATCAACTGCAACGCCGTGTTTTATGGAATCGGGCACACCCCAAATACAGCGCTATTTAAAGAGTTTCTTAAGATGGATAAGAACGGGTATTTAATTACAAAACCTAACAGCACTCAAACCGAGATTCCCGGAGTTTTTGCCTGCGGTGATGTTCAAGACCACGTTTTTCGCCAAGCAGTAACTGCCGCAGGCAGTGGCTGCATGGCCGCCATTGAAGCAGAAAGATATTTAGCTGGGCATTAACCCCCCTGTCGTTGCGAGCCGGGGGGCCCGGCCCCCGGGCTCGCAACGACAGGGGTATTGGCATTCTGCTTATGACCTATATAAGCAGGAGGCAAATACTCTAAGCAATAAATCCTATGCTGAGATTAGCGTAGAGATCTGCGATAAAACATCACTGATTTTTAATTTAGTGACATTCTTTAGGTCGTTTCGTTTTACAAACTCTACCTCTCCCGTGCCTGCATCACGCCCCACGGTGATTCTCAGCGGAAGACCGATTAGATCGGCGTCGTTGAACTTAATTCCCGGAGAAACGGCGCGATCATCAAAGAGGACCTCAATGTTTGCTTTTTGAAAGGACTCATAGAGCTTCTCTGCCGCTTCTCTTTGAGTTTGGTCATTGACGTTTACGCAGACCAAATGCACCGCCCAAGGCGCAATTGGGATCGGCCAGATCATTCCTTTTTCATCATGCGCCTGTTCAATTGCCGCCGCTGCCACTCGTGACACTCCGATTCCGTAGCAGCCCATCCAAAAATGCTCCTCCTGACCAGCAGCATTTGTAAACGTAGCGTTCATCGTAGCAGAGTATTTCTTTCCAAGCTTAAAGATATGTCCAACTTCGATGCCCCGTGTTTCCTCAACGACGCGATCTTGAGGAGAGTATTGCTGCCCTGGATCCACTACCACCAGGTCTCCTGCTTGTATGAGGCAGATGTCTCGCACCTCACCGAGTTTAAAATCTCGGCCAGTGTTTACATTTTTAAAGTGATACCCCTCTTCGTTAGCACCTGCTACAAAGTTGACCATCTCTGAAACACTTCTATCAATAACGACCTTTATCTTCTCTGAGAGTCCGACGGGGCCGATGTATCCCGGAACTATTTGTAAGTTCTTCTTAATTTCCTCATCCGTGGCAAGCATCAGTGCAATTGCATCAAGTGCATTTTGAAGTTTTACTTCATTAATCTCACGATCTCCTCGGATAAAAGCCACCACATATTCTTCGTGATCACGGTATATCGCCTTGTAGACCACAGACTTTAAGAAGCGATCCTTCTTATACGTTTTAAAAAACGAAACGAGATCTTCTATCGTTTTTGCATTTGGAGTTTTCTCTTTTTCTAACGCAAGTGGTTTTTCATCTTTCGCACTAAAGGGAGCAATCTCACCAACCGCTCGTTCTTGGTTTGCCGCGTATCCGGTTTTTTTATTGATGATAAAAACATCTTCGCCAGTGCTTGCCTGAACAATAAACTCTTGTGAACCACTTCCTCCAATTGCTCCTGCATCTGCATCTACAATTGAAAAACTCAGCCCACACCGTCGAAAAGTTTCTGAATATGCTACCTCCATCTTTTTGTAGCTCACATTCATTCCCTCTTCATCAGCATCAAAGGAATAAGCATCTTTCATAATAAATTCACGCCCGCGCATTAATCCAAAACGGGGACGAATTTCATCTCGAAACTTCGTCTGCACCTGATACAGATTAACGGGAAGTTGCTTATAGGAAGTAACAAAGTGATCCGTGAGCGTGGTAATCACCTCTTCATGGGTTGGACCAAGACAGACCTCGGCATCTTTGCGATCGCGAAAGTGAAAAAGAATGCGGTGATTTACATACGTATCCCAACGACCACTCCGGTCCCAGATCTCACGGGGTTGAAGAATGGGGAGCATCACCTCTTGAGCCCCAGCACGGTCCATCTCTTCACGAACGATGTTGGAGATCTTTTTAAGAACTCGCCACATCGCCGGAGTATAGGAGTATATTCCCGCTGTTAGTTTATGTATAAATCCTGCCTGAGCAAGCCTTCTGTGCGAAGGCACCTCGGTATCAGCCGGGGGGTTTCGTGTAGTAGTTAGTAATAAATTTGATTGTCTCATAAAATACAAGAGAAATTAACGCCTTAAGCAGTATTAGCACCTGAGATATCAAAACATCAACAATGGAGCGTTCTCTTAGCATATTCCCAAAGAACGATAGCGCTCAACCTGCTTACTTATTCAACACAGGTTGTTAACTATTTAGTTAATATACTGAAGTGATTTAATTTGTGTTTTTTATGGCCATTTACTTGACTCTTAGCTTGGGTGTGATTAAAGAAGACAGCGGTTTGGAAATCTTGACTGATTATAAGCTATAACAACGCTAACTGGCTAAAAGCTAACTGCGTAACGCTCTGGTCACGAAGCCCAAGCCAACTGTGTGATAGGCAGTCCTTTTTTACTCAAAAGGACCGGCGAGTTTAGCGCGTTGGTTTCTTTAAAATTGCCTTTTCATAATGGGGTCCCTCGTTAGAGGTGCTCTAAGAGTTGTATTTTTTATTAACTTGATAGGATTAATGAGGAGTTAACACCGTATGGGCTTACGTCCACTACACGACCGAGTCATTGTTGAGAGACTCAGCGAAGACGAAAAAACAGCTGGGGGAATTATTATTCCGGATTCAGCCAAAGAGAAACCACAAAGAGGAAAAATTATCGCCGTTGGTAAAGGAAAAGTTGGCGATGATGGAGCGATTCGCCCTCTCGATGTAAAGGCTGGCGACATTGTTCTTTTCGGCAAATACGCTGGAACTGAAATTAAAGTCGACAATCAAGACCGTTTGATCATGAGAGAAGACGACGTTCTTGCGGTGGTTGAATAGTTTAATCACTGAATAATAAATTTATTAGTAAACAAAAAAAGGAGTCTTAAGACATGGCAGTTAAAATGATTGAGTACGGTCTTGATGCACGAGACGAAATGCTCAAAGGCGTAAATATCTTGGCTGATGCAGTCGCTGTAACTATGGGACCACGTGGACGTAACGTTGTGATTGAAAAATCCTTCGGCGGCCCAACGATTACCAAAGACGGCGTTACCGTAGCAAAAGAGATCGAAATCGAAAATAAGTTCGAGAACATGGGCGCAGCAATGGTTCGCGAGGTAGCGTCAAAGACCTCAGACGTTGCTGGTGACGGAACAACAACCGCAACCGTGCTTGCACGAGCGATCTTCCGCGAAGGCGCGCGAATGGTTGCTGCTGGTCATGACCCAATGAGTATTAAGCGTGGTATCGACAAGGCAGTTATTGCCGTTGTTGAGAAGCTAAAAACGCTATCAAAAAAGACCAAAACCAAGGAAGAGATCGCGCAGGTCGGAACAATCTCCGCAAATAACGATTCTTTCATCGGCAATATTATTGCTGAAGCAATGGAGAAGGTCGGAAAGGAAGGCGTCATCACTGTTGAAGAAGCAAAGGGCTTGGAAACAACACTCGAAGTGGTTGAGGGAATGCAGTTTGATCGTGGATACCTCTCACCATACTTCGTAACGGATCCAGACCGTATGGAAGCAGTGGTAGACGATCCTTATATTCTCATCTACGAAAAGAAGATTAGCAGCATGAAAGATCTTCTTCCGGTGCTTGAGAAAGTTGCCCGTTCAGCAAAGCCATTAATGATTATCGCTGAAGATATCGAAGGCGAAGCGCTTGCAACTCTGGTTGTCAACAAGATCCGGGGCACGCTCAGCGTTTCCGCGGTAAAGGCTCCAGGATTTGGCGATCGCAGAAAGGCGATGCTGGAAGACATTGCGATTCTCACCGGTGGTGAGTTCGTAAGCGAGGACCTCGGCGTAAAGCTTGAGACCCTTGAGCTGAGCCAGCTTGGTCGAGCAAAGCGCGTTGTTATCGACAAGGACAATACAACGATTGTTGATGGACAAGGTGACAAGAAGCAGCTTGAAGGACGAATCAAACAGATTCGCACCCAGGTTGAAGAGACCACAAGTGATTACGATCGTGAGAAGCTTCAAGAGCGTCTTGCAAAGCTCGTTGGCGGAGTAGCGGTAATTAACGTTGGCGCTGCAACCGAGATTGAGCTGAAAGAAAAGAAGGCACGAGTTGAAGATGCACTCCATGCTACACGCGCCGCTGTTGAAGAAGGCGTTGTTGTTGGTGGTGGTGTTGCTTTCTTACGAGCACTTGAGGCACTCAATGATGTAAAGTGTAACGACGAGGAGAAGATTGGACTACAGATCGTTTCTCGCGCTCTTGAGGCTCCAATTCGCCAGATCGTGACCAATGCTGGACATGAAGCATCGGTGATCGTTGAGAAGGTTCGAAATGCTGGACCAACGATGGGCTTTAACGCTCTGACTGAAACGGTTGAAGATCTCGTCAAGGCGGGAGTAATCGACCCCACAAAAGTTGTTCGTGGAGCGCTTCAAAACGCTGCTTCAGTTGCAGGACTGATGCTCACAACAGAAGCCATTGTTGCTGAAAAGCCAAAGGCTGAAGGGGATGCAGCACCAGCAGGCGGACATCACCACGGTGGAATGCCAGGGATGATGTAAGCTCTAAAATCCTTAGCTTCAAAAACTAAGGTAAAAAACAAAAAGCGCCGCACGGTAAAACATATCGTGCGGCGCTTTTTGTTTGTACATGCCTGGGTTCTCTCTCGTCAGCTATCATAGACCAGAACTGTCGTTGCGAGCGGAGCGAAGCAACGACAGTAAAGTTCTTGGATATCTAAAGTAGAATGGCCCTTAGTCCGCTTTAACTAGGTGCCGTAATTCACCCGAATCTCCCTCCATGAGTCGGATCATAGTTATTTTTCCTCCATCCGTTAAACTCAAAGAAAAAAAGAGGGACATATGGAAAAATCACTGCGTGGAAAGAAGATCGCTATTCTTGTTGCTGATGGTTTTGAGCAGTCTGAATACGAGGAACCAAAAAAAGCTTTAGAAAAAGCGGGGGCTGAGACCGTTACGATCTCGTTAAAAGCTGGGAAAGTTAAAGGTTGGGAGCATACCAAGTGGGGCGATGAATTTCGCGTTGATGAGACGCTTGAGGAGGCTCTTCCAGAGGAGTTTGATGCGATTGTCTTACCTGGTGGAGTCATGAACCCCGATACCCTTCGTGGTTCAAAAGAAGCAATAAACTTTATTAAACACTTTGTTGTTAGTGGCAAACCGATTGCTGCTATCTGTCATGGCCCCTGGACCCTTATTAACGCTGGCGGTGTAGCAGGAAAGCATCTGACCTCCTATCACACTATTCGAATAGATTTAGAAAACGCTGGGGCAATCTGGATCGATAGTAGTGTTGTCATCGATAGAGGGCTCGTTACTAGCAGAAGTCCAAAAGATCTTCCTGAATTTAATCAAAAGATGATCGAAGAATTTAAAGAAGGACCTCATCCCAAAAGAACAGTTGAACAAACAGTAGCGGCATCTACAAATTGAGGTGCTAAAGAGTTGAGAGAAATCGCTTGGGTTTTGTTTTTGGCCAGGTAAAGTCGACCTTTGCCCCACCTTCTAAAGAGGTATCTGATTTAAATTCTCCTTGATAAAGTTCAATGATGCCTCTGACAATGGATAAACCAAGGCCGTGATAAGGTTTTTTTGTAGTGAATATTGAGTTGAAATCCATAGAACGGTTCTTTACGAGAGAAGTCTTTTCCATAACCCCCAAACCGTTATCGCAAACAGAGAATCGAAAAAGCTCTTTTTCCTCTGTACAGGATATTTGAATCTCTCCATGCTCAACATCAACAAACCGTACCGCATTAGAAAGAAGATTCAGAAATACCTTCATAAGCTGAACTCTACCAAAACAGAGATCCGGAAGTGATGAAAGGATTTTTATCTCGATCGAAGGGGGAGGTTGAATTAAGAGGGTAGCTTCTTCAATGAGATCTCTTACATTAAATAAAGTACAACTTTTTTCGAATTGTTCTGTAGCAAACTCTAATGTCTCATCGATAAGATCAAAGAGAATTTCAGTTTGTTCTTTAAGAACTCCAAAGTAATTTTTTGCCTGCTGATCAAATCTGGGGCCATATTCTTCTGAAAGAAGATGAATGATGCCATTCATTCCAATCAATGGTGCTTTTAAATCGTGTGCAAGTGTTTGAGCAAATTTTTGAAACTTATCCATTTATAAGAAGCTTCTATCACTCCAAATGACTAGAGGTGTTTTTTCAGAAATGCTTTTTGGCTCAACAATATGGCGCGATCCTCGCAAAAGTCAACTTTCATACAGTTGATTTTATTAAAATCAGCCAATGTATGCAATATAATCATTGATTTGTTCAGTTTATTTCCCTGATATCATAGGTGCTCATTGCGGTTTGTTGATTGTTAGATCAGGTGAAAGTATTTGGATGAGTTAGATAAAAAGGTTCGTGCGCTGTTTCAAGAAGTGATGCGTCACTGCAAGCAGGAACGTAAAGCAAAAACGAAACTTACTCTTCGCAATCTTTCTAGAAAGCTTGAGAAAACCGAAAACTATCTTAGCTCGGTAGAAAGTGGCAGGCAGTTTCCCTCATTAAAAACCTTCTTTCAATACCTACTTATTCTTGGTTTTGATCCCTCCCCACTTTTTAAAATGTCGATACAAGACAGAGAGGATCAAATAATAAGCTCCGCTGGAAAGGAGAAACAAAAACTCATTAATCGCATTTATTCACTTGATGAGGACCAGGTATCATTTCTCATTGAGCAATCAAAGGTTGCTGAAGCATTTGGTTTTAAAGCAAAAAAGAGAAAATAACTTATAGAGCATTCTCAAGCTGCCCCTCTTCCAAAAAGCTATAATAAGCTTGTTGATTGAAGATGAGATGATCTAAAAGCCGTATTCCCAAAAGTGCGCCTACCCGCACAAGGTGTTTTGTAACTGTAATATCGGCCTTACTTGGAAGAACATCTCCTGAGGGATGATTGTGCGCAATGATAATCGCTGAGGCACGATCCGTGATCGGATCAGCAAAGATCTCTCGAGGATGAATCTGGGCTCTATCCACTAAACCTACAGATACAATCCTACTATGAATGACCTCTTGTGCACCGTTTAGCGAGATACAGATAAGGTGCTCCTGTTTTTTTGTAGCAAGGTAGCGAACTAACGGAAGAATATCACTCGGACAAGAGATACGTAGACCTTGCACACCGATACGTCGACTAAAAAACTCCTGTGCCGCAAGAAGTTGTGCGGCTTTTACATCTCCAATGCCTTCAATAGTTTGCAGCAAAGTAAGTGAAGCCGGTCCATCCGCACCATCAAAAAGCCGTAACACCCGTTTTGCAACTGAGAGAACATGCGCTTTTTTCGTTCCACTTCCTAAGAGGATCGCCAAAAGCTCAACATCAGACAAAGCTCTCGCGCCCTTTCCATATAATTTTTCACGCGGCCGATCATGGACCGGTATCGTATGTATTCGTCTCATCGATCCCTCTTTTTGTTTTCGAGGTTTTCTTCAATTAGTTTCGCGTTTATTTACTGGTAAATACACAATGAAGAAGGGGAGGAACGGCCTCAGAACCATTGAGTTAAGGATTTTTTATAGAACCGCAGAGACACAGAGGCACAGAGAAAAAAAGATTTTATTGATCTTCTCTGCGGCTCTGTGTCTCTGTGGTTCTATAAATCTTTTTTTTCAGAATCCTTAACTCAATGACCGTGTGATCGTTTAAATAAAGAACTCATATCGAGACACTGAGGTGCGTCGTGATCCTGATGTTCTGATCTCTGGATTATCAAACACTAAGATCTCTATAAACCCAGCTTTCCGCATAATGCCTGCGGATGCGGCGTTTTCTTCGTGTCGTTTGAGGTAGATTACTTTTACTCCTCGCTTATGGAGTTCATGTTTTGCTCCCTCAAGCAACGCCGCTCCTATTCCTTTTCCCCAATGAGATGAGTGCACAACGGCTTCAGCAATATACCCAAGTCGTTTCTCATCGAGATCTTTGGTATGAACCGGAAGAAAGTTTTTTCCTAAAGAAAATGAGCCGAGATTTCCAATAATAAATGTGACCACACCGATGATGTTCGTCCCATCAAACGCAACAATTGCCAAAGTTTTACCACAAGCGATATCCTCAATATGCGCTTCCGTCTCCTCCCGCGGAAGATAATTCCATTGGTTTGGACCGTGAGTAAAGATTAGATCTTTTATGTTATGGATATCCTCCAGACCCGCAAGACGATAATCGATTTGTAGAGAGTCAGTCATTGTTGTCTTATATCAATGGGGTCTAGGAACGGAAAGTGTCTCCAGGAAGGAAAGAGCCGCTAGGAAAAGAATTAATGTGAACTCAAGCATGGCTAAGACTAAGGCTTCTGATTCTTAGACTTAGCGTCTTTTCTACTTAAACTTAAACTTCTACTTCTACTTAAACTAAACTTAGCCTTGCACCTGCACTTGCTCTAAAAATGTGCAGAGCAAGAGCAAGGCTAAGTTTAGTTTAAGTAGAAGTAGAAGTTTAAGTTTAAGTATCTACACGCTTAAATTCTAAAACGAAAGCCCGGGAAGATCAGCTCCATGAGGCGAGAAATGCTTATAGCTACTTGAGTCAACCCGATAAACACCAACATTCAGAGAATCACCACGAAGCCCCCCAAGCACCTTATCAATATCGTTTTCTTTCCCGCTAAGGAGTGGTTCAAATTGAGTAAAGATCTCTACACATCTTTTCACCGCCTCTTCTTTCATCTCTAAAACACTTTCTCGCCTCTCTTCCCCCGTCACAGGGTTTTTGTATTGGAGTGGTGTTTCAAAATACTGTTGTGGACGTTTTCGTAAAAACAGAAAGAGGCTATCAATGGGATTGAGTAACCCTCCGGTTCCTTTATTGAGCGTGCGGATAATTAACCCCAATAACGGAGAGAGAAAAAGACGCTGCAAAACTGAAATATAGAGAAAACTTTTTTGCCAGCGGTTGGTTTTCTCCCCTTCAGAAGGGACACTCTCTTTTATTGTTGGTAATTTCTCGGGAACAAGAGTTTGTTCAAGAAGTTCACAGATTGAAAGAAAATCATCGCCAAGATTCTTCATAACCTCAGCAATTCTTCCCTTCCGACCGATCTTCAAACTCTCTCGAAACCACGAATCTAGATACACTTCAAAAAGTCGATGTCGTGATTGAGCTTTGGTTCGCTCCTTCCTATCGGGATGATAGTAATCTCCTGTAAAATAATACACCATCGGATGAAATACGATATCGGTTACTCCGTGAGAAACCATACCAAGAAGAAATGACCAGAGAACTGCTGGGGAGCTCGTCGTAACGATATTTTTTGCTAACGCTCTCATCGGATCAAAGGTATCTTCGCGGTAGCTTCCATGAAGACTTTCCGCAAGCATTTCAAACGCCCGATCACGACCAAAGAAAAGATAATACGGCGCATCATGGGAGATCGCCCCAAGTAAGGCAGAGTCAAAAAAAGTGGTGAGCACTTTTTTTACCGTTGGCGCTGACTCCGGCGAGATTCGGTGCACCGCAAGGTGAAGCACCTCCCAATGAACAATCTCTCGTGGCATTAGCGGCGTTCCTCCGGGGAATTTGAGCTTGAAGGGTGAGAGTTCATACAGTTCGATTCAATAAAGGTTTTAATCAATTTAAAAACCTGTTCTCGGTGATGCCCTAACGTAAGCTCATGTTCACCACCAGAAATCAGTTCAACGTGAACACGAGCGGCGGCGATCTGTTTCTGAAGGAGTGCTGCGGCTCCTTTATCAACTAAATGATCTTCGGGATCTTGGAGGATTAATACAGGACAGATGATTTTTGATAAATTTCTCGATAACTTTCTTCTGATACCGATACATCGCGCCACTGCTGCTATGGAGTGCACGGGAAAGGCTTCTCGAGGGACAGAAAAGGTATTTGGATCTCGCTTAGATTTTTTTACTACCCCAAGCATATTGAGAAGCCAATTAGGAAAGAAAGAGATGCCAGTTAGTAATATCTCTTTCATCTTGGATTTAAGAAGAATTGGCGGCGAAAGAACCACAAGCCCATCTACCTCATCTCTCCTTGATGCCGCAAGAAAGAGTGCGAGAAGAGAGCCAAACGATACTCCAACGATAAAACAGGGAAGATGGGGACTTCGCTTTTTTAGTTGATTAAAACTCTCACGCGTATCATCTATCCAACTTTCGGCTGTTGTCTGCTTAAGTTGAGCAAGATCCCCGCTGTGACCTGAAAAACGGGGAACACTGACATTAAATCCTGAACGGTAGAGCACTCCCGAAAGTTCCTCCATCTCCTGAGGACTACTCGTAAGTCCATGAAACAACAATACCTCGCCACGCGCTTTTTCTGAAACAATACACGTGAACCCATCTTTAAATGACAATTCTTCCTCCACTTGTCAGAGCACTAGTTACATCGGTTCAAAGATCGGTTAAAGTATAGCTCGATCAATGAAATCCGCGCGACAAAAATCCAATGTGGCAAAGAAGATAGGAAGTCTCGCTTTCTATCTGGCTATTCCTTGTGGAGTCTTTCTTAGTACCGTCGGCATTATTACATTGCTAACGCTCGTTCAAAAAGATGGTCTCTCCAAAGAAATTGTCGTTGTTTTTTTAATAAGTTTTCTCAGTGGGCTGATCTTCTTTGCCAGTGCTAAACTTGCTTGGTTTAGAACTTTTGTTCATGAATTGAAGCATGCCGCTGTGGTGCGTCTAAGCGGAAATAAGGTTACAGATTTTTACTTTGAAGAAGAAAGTGGCCATGTCTCCTACCAGATGTATGCAGATAGAACTCACTTTGGTCCTTTTATCTGCCTTGCTCCTTATTTCTTTCCATTGTTCTCTCTTCCGGTGTTTTTTATCTGCCTCATTTTTAATAAACACTATCAGTTTTTTCTAATTTTTCTACTTGGATTCACCCTAGCAATCGACCTTGTCACCGGATATCAGGAATTCCATCCTCGACAAACAGATCTCCAGAGAATATTTGGTGGCTTATTTATCGCTTTTGTTTTTATTGGAATCTTTCATTGCGCGTGGTTTCTCACCTGCCTTCTTTGGATCGTCGGAGGAAGAGAGGCCTTTCTCCATGCAGGCTTTGCAGCAGCAACACTTCTACGCCTGTTTACAGAGATCTAAGAGACCTCAGAGCCTCTAACAAAATGAAAGTGCCTGTCGTTGCGCGCGAAGCGAAGCAAAATCGGAGCGGCGGTAGCGCTTGGAGCTTTCGTGGCGTGACACGCAACGGCAGGCCGGGGCCCT
>CAZDIO010000087.1:0-2899 GCA_964505555.1 uncultured Bdellovibrionales bacterium | reverse complement strand
TAAAATGACATTTCATTCCTGTCGTTGCGAGCAAAGCGAAGCAACGACAGGTGTTTCTGGATAGGTCGAATAATCGTGACCACTAAAAACACTTATAAAAACATTTCCCAGTAATTAACGTGATTAAAAAACAGAGATTTGTGCACTGTGTTGCTTCCGCCACATTAGTATGATAGTTGCTTGGCATGCCAAATAATGGCTCGGCATGACAACTAAGCACTGTAAAGTTAATTTTTGGAGTTTCGTATGAAAAGCCCTATTCACTATTTTCTTCTTGTTTTTACCCTTCTTATTGCGGGTGTCGCCCGTGCTGAAGATCCAGCTCAACTGACATTTATCTTTCAAAAACAAAAAAACCCAGCGCTTATGAAACCTGAAGCCGAGCAGGTCGCAAGCTTTCTTAGCAAAGAATTGGAAATGCCTGTTTCTGCACAAATTCCTAGTGATTACGCCGCTTCAGTTCAAGCACTCGTAAGTAAAAAAGCAGATATCGCCTATGTCGATAGTATGGCGTTTCTCTTGGCACGACGAGATGGCAACGCCTCTCTTTTACTTGCTGAAGAACGAATTGATACTCAAGGCTCAGCGCGAACAGACTATGATTCAGTATTTGTAGTTAGAAAAGACAGTGAGTTAAAGACGTATGAAGATCTGGTTGCAAAGGCAAAAGATCTTCGCTTTGCCTTTACCAGTCCAACAAGCACCTCGGGGTACATTATGCCGTATTCAAGGTTTGTTAAATCTGGCCTCATCCAGCCGCATCAAGATCCAAAAGAGGTCTTTAAAAGTGTTAGTTTTGGAGGAAGCTACGTCCAAGCTCTTGAACAGGTAGTAAATGATCGAGCTGATGTATGTGCGGTGAGCTACTATGCGATCGAAGGTGACTCTGCAAAGCAGTATCTTCCCGAAACTCAACGGAATTCACTTAGAGTGCTTGCACGCACTCCGGGAGTTCCCACCCATGTCATTGCAACCCGGGGCGGGCTGAGTGACGGCCTTCGTGAAAAGATTCGCGTAGCGATTACAAAACTCAGCACTACACATCCTGAACTTCTTAAAGATGTATATGGTGCAGGACGTTTTGTTGAGGTTGATGAAAACAAACACGTTGCTACCGCCGCAGATGCTGTAAAAAACCTTAACGTAAAACTGGATGGACTCGTCAAGAGCTAAGCGAAATGGGAGTGGTTCTTGAAAGTTCTCAAGGTGAGCGCCGACCTTCACGGGAGTCTTCAGTGATCTCTCTCGAGAAGGTCGTTCTCACCTACAACAAGAACCTCACCGCACTAAATGACGTAACCCTTGCCGTTAAAAAACGGGAACATATCGCTCTCTACGGCCCTTCAGGAAGCGGTAAAACAACCCTCCTTCGTTGCATCTCACAATCGCTCATTCCCACCCATGGTCGAGTTTCTGTGGTTGGTCAGATCGCTAGCATTTATCAAGATCTCCGACTCGTTTCACAGAAATCAGCCCTTACAAACGTTCTTCACGGCTCGATGGGAAGATACTCATTTTTTCGCACCCTGTTTGGTTTCCCACAGGATGAAAAACTCGCTGCCCTGCGTTTACTGGAGCGTGTAGGCTTAGGAGACCGGGCACATTGTCCTATCTACACTCTTAGTGGTGGAGAGAAACAACGTGTTGCGATTGCTAGAGCGCTGATGCAAAACCCGGAGATTATCCTTGCTGACGAACCAGTTTCTGCTCTTGATGAGATTAGTGCTCACGGCGTTTTACGTCTGATGAACGAAATTTCTACTGAGCGGGGAATTACTTTGGTGATGGTTCTTCACGACGCTGATCTCGCTGAGCGTTATGCCAATCGACTTGTGTATTTAGAAAACGGTCAGATTAAAGAGGACTATCTCCTTCGAGAAAAGACGACGATTCTCAGACCTGCAAAAATTGATGAGGGAAAGAAATTCCTTCACCTATTTGCTGAAAAGACCCTCCCCATCTCAACTCCAAGCAAAAAATACCTCCTAGGAATAGTAGCTATGCTCCTTCTCTTTAGCTGGGCGCTCTCGAGCATTCGGGTAAGAGACTACCAATTTCGAGACACCTTTTCTGGTCTTCTTGGATTTCTTGGGCAACTACTCCCCTCCTCATGGGAAGCGGTAACCGATATTCCTTGGAGCACGTTGGCACATTCTCTCCTTGAAACACTACATATGGCATTTCTGGGAACAACCCTTGGGCTTGTTCTTTCCTGGCCACTGGCTGCCCTGGCCGCAAAAAATATCGGCCCAAGTGCGATACGAAGACTCGTGCGGCTACTGCTCAACATGATTCGAACGGTACCTTCAATCCTCTGGGCGTTGCTATTTGTTGCGGCAGTCGGGCTTGGCCCACTTGCTGGCGTACTGGCTCTTACCTGCTACTCGGTGGGGTATCTTGCGAAGTTTTTCTATGAAACTTTTGAGAGTATTGAACAAGGTCCACAACAAGCACTTCGCGAAATCGGCGCTAGTGGGCTGCAACGGTTTCTCCACGCGGTATGGCCTGCCTCACGTGCAGCAGCGCTTTCAAGTTGCTTTTTTATGTTTGAATATAATGTCCGTGCAGCAAGTGTGCTCGGAATAGTGGATGCGGGAGGAATTGGTTTCTACATTAAAGAATATATTGATTTTCGCTCATTTCCGGCCGTTACTGCATCGCTCTTGATGATTCTCTTAGTAGTGCTCGCCCTTGATATCATCTCTAACAAAGTGCGTGAGCGGCTTGTGAAGTGTAATTAAGCGGCTCTGCAACGAGTCAATACCGATACTCTTATTTCTTCCAATTCTGCATAAACTTAGCGCCTTATCCTCTGTCGTGGGGTGCGGGGGGAAGCAAAATAGAAACCCCATATTGAATTAGTGATTTGTTAGGTCCGCGCGCAACCACCGATGGCGAC
>CAZDIO010000086.1:0-9534 GCA_964505555.1 uncultured Bdellovibrionales bacterium | reverse complement strand
CAAGGCAAACATTCTTTCAGCGTCATCAAGTGCCCGAACGACAGACAACGTATCTTCGGGAATCCGCCGACTAAGGACAACTCCACCCGCGTTATCTGAGGGAAGAGGAATCGAAGGATCCTCTCCGACCGAAAGAACGATACCTAACCAGTGACCCACAAGAAATTGAAGGAAACGTCTGCCTGCTTCCTTCGGGGTGGCATTGTTTCGTAACAACATCACCCATCCTGGATCAGGAGAGCCAGGATAGCTTTCCTGCTCGCGAACAGTAAGCATAAAACCACTCGCGGTCTTTGCCAGGAAACAACTAAACGGTGTTCCGTTATGCATGTATGCCCAACTTACCGCACCATCGCGCTGAAAATCGGCATTGAAACCCTGTGGAGGGTTTAAATGGCCACAGCACTCCGCAACTTTGTTTGCATTTGATTTTGGCATTCGCAAAGGTGCACGCGCGTGCGCTTTGCATTCCGCACACCAAATCGTCAGATACGGTGACAACCCACCCAAGAAGTGTACCGGCGCATGATGTTCCAATGCTGTCGATAATATCCGATTCAAATTCTCTTTACTCAATGCACACCTCCTCCAAACATCTTTCTCTTCCACTACCGTGCCCGTAAAACATAACAAAACCTGGCGCCTACGCGCTTTCGCACATCGCCTAAAAAACCGTTATTTGGCTTGACTATTTCTCGGGCGGGCATCTAAAAGTCCACCCGAGAAAAGTTCTTACATCTACTCTATTACATCTAAGGTCGATGAGAGGTGAATTTGAATTACAAAGAACTACTGGAGCTGTTGTTCAATACTACAAATTACTTTTTAAAGAAATTAACATTCCCTATCTCCATTGAAAACGCTAGAAACGATAGGATTATAGAGGTGATTAATCACCGCCATGAAGTTAAGGATTTGTGTATATTGGACTATTATCATCTTCGCGAAAGCGGAGATGATAGGTAATAATAATCCGGTTTATATTTACATTCTTCTCTGATAGATATTTTCAATGCGAAACATTTTTCGTATTTCACAATTGATCTAAAATCGACAACCCTCGATAGGTGAAACTCCTAAGATTTTTCAGCTCGGAACCAGCACTGGTAGTAACCACTCATGAGATCACCTAAACAAATTCTTCGCATAGTTCTTGCAGGTTATCGATTTGGGGTTTTTACTCTAGGAGCTTACAGGACTTCGTTATTTTAGCGTTGTGAGATCAGAAGCTACTTACCGAGTTGCCTCCGCATATTCCTGCAAAGGAGCAGTCTACATCGAACTCGCCCTCAGTCTTGGGTTACTTATTCTCCTAATTCTTGGTGGAATTGATCTGGGAATGATGATTGATAGCCGAAGCGTGCTGTCAGGCCTCACCAGACAAACGGCAAGTGTTGCATTCAGGCGATCATGCGCAAAGCAAGCTGACCCTACGCAATGCTTACAAGAGGTGCGCGCTGAAAGCATGCAATATGCTCAAACCATGGGTCTTGCAAATCATTCGCTCCCGGGACCACTCCTCCGTGATGCCAATTTCGAGGTGATTCTTAGTATCTACAGCTGCGGTACATATACGTGCTCAGGAGATTGTGCGCCAACCTCACTCGCAGAGCCGACTTCGTGCTCATGCACCTGCGGAAACGTTCAGCTTTCAGCGATCGCACCCGACCTTTCAGATGCAGATTCGAATTTACATCCAGTTTTTCCCTCACAGTTTAATGTCTCAGAAATTACAACCACGATGATGGCGAGCATGCACCAACACTCTCAACTCACCATCAGCGAGATAATTTTTCGAAACCAGGGGATAACCAAATTCACTGATAGAGATCTGCTCCATGAAGAAAGTATTTATTAGAAAAAACGAACACGGTTTCTATTTAATTTACGCAGCCCTTGCTGTCGTCTCCGTAATCATTCTTTCTGGACTTGCAATCGATGGCTCTCATCTTTTCTTAGCAAAACTTCGATTGCAAAGAGTTGTTGATGCCAGCGCATTGAGTGCGATAAATCTTCGTGAAACAAAACCAAACAATTATGTAGAAGGTGCAACCAAACAACTGGTATCAGACAGCATTGACCGTCTTGGTTACTCACTTTATGAACCAGTATTCGCCGAGTGTGATGATCGAGGAATCACGGTAACGGCAAAGATCAATGTGCCAATCTTTGTGATGAATATTCTCCCAGGTTTGGGAGAAGTAACCGCAGTTGAGGCAACAGCAAATGCCGGGGTGCCGCCAATGATTCTTGAGCTTGTCCTTGATAACTCCAGCTCGATGCTTTTGACAGTTGAATGCAGTGGAGATCCAAGTGGTAAATGTGTGAAATTAGATCTCTTAAAGCAAGCAGCGATCTCTTTTGTTGACGCACTCGATGGTACTGGCCGAGACTACTTAGGGATTACAGTATTTAGTTCGATGGCATGGTCCAGTCCATTATATCTTCCCCTTGGCCCCCTCACCCCAACGGCTAAAGCAAATGCAAAAACTGTTATCAACTTATTATCAGGATCAGGCGCAACCTGCATTTCCTGTGGGATGGAAAAAGGTTTAAAAGATATTAAGTCGCTCATCTCAACGACCTCCTTCCCTCTTGCGCCTCAAAAATATATGGTTTTATTCACCGATGGAGCTCCAAATGTTTACAATGATGGCAGCTTGGGAGCTCCTGCTGCATTTCGAGAGTGTTGGAGTAGAGAGAAATCAAAAGATGCGGCGAATCAACCGCTCTTGGGTTTATATTCCGGAGATTTCAATACAACAAATTTACACAACCTCCCACCAACGAATCAAGTCACTAACGCCTCTGATGCAGCTGTGATCTGGCAAACAATTAATTCCGCAAATCACCTCGCTAAGGAAAAAGTGACAACGTATACGATCGCACTTACTGACAATACCTGGATGGATGCTTTCGTAACTGGTTGTAATGACACCTCAGCGGATAGCCCTTGTCCCAACTATTTATTAAACGTGGGGAGCCCATACGTAGCAAACCAGGCTGACGGAACATGGGTCTATAACGGAGCTCCAGGATTGGTAAATAAGTATCTGTTCTCTTTTCACTACCTTGTTAATGGACAAACCGTTTATAATCCTTATCCCAATACAAATCTCTACACTCACCAGCTTAATCCAAGCAGCACTCCCGTTCCTAACCAACCTTTTCCTGATAGTCATCCACTCTTTGGTATTTGTCCCCTCACTCCTCCAGGAGTTGAAACCGATCCTTTTCAAATTTGCTACCATGAGCATAAACCTTTTATGTTGCGCCGTGTTGCCAATGATCCCGAGATGAACACGGGACCTGACCCGATTTTTCCCTATCGTTCTGATGCTCCACCAACAGACATCTCCAGTTCATCCTTCTGTGCAGCAAACCCAAATGCCTGGGAGTGCAGATATTGGCAGGAGTGTGAACATCTGGTAGGTCCTGAGTATCCCCAAGGCGCTCATCACGACACGCCAGATCCAAGCGAACTTCCCCAAATATTCCACAAAGTGTTAGCAGACATTAGAAACAAATCGAGGTTATTACCATGAAAGCAGGGCAACGAATCCTCAATGAACGTGGTGCGTTGATGGTGGAGGCGGCTACTTCTATAGGAATTTTTCTCTTTATCTTAGTTTCTGGCATCCAGCTCTTACTAACGGTTTACCAAAGAAGCGTAGTTGGTTACGCACTCTCTGATGCTGGACGCTACGCTATATTAGGAGTGCCAGAAACAGAGTCCTCACGAAGAGCATTAATTAAACAAACGCTGATTGATAGATCCGCGCAATATGGAGTAACTCTCTCCGCTACCGATATCAGCATCTGTCCAAAAGATAATCACAACTGCACTCCATCAGAAGAAAACGCAGGAAAAGGTGGACAGTGGATTTACATATCCGCAAGAGGCTCAGCAAACGCACTAAGTTTACTCCCCAAAATACCCTACAAGCGAGAAATCATTGTAAAGAATGAACCTTTCTAGCGGTGTTCGGATTACCTGCATATTTACGAGTGTGCCATATATGGCACACTCGTTCAATCGGTATTTTTTGGTAAATTAGCTCGAAGTCGCTGCGACAGTATGAATAATTACTAGTTGGTCTTACCCAAGATCTCGAATATAAGCCTCAACATGCTCAACATTCTCTGCAGAACCAATAAACAGCGGGGTTCGTTGGTGAATATTTTGTGGGGTAATATTTAAGATCGGCTCTCTTCCGTTTGAAGCTCTTCCTCCTGCGTGTTCGCAAATCATCGCCATTGGAGCACACTCATAGAGAAGTCGAAGCTTCCCGGCTTTATTCTTACTGTCTGCTGGGTAGAGAAACACTCCCCCTTTGAGTAAGGTGCGGTGAAAGTCAGCAACCAACGAACCAACGTATCGTTGTGAATACGGCCGCGTGGTATCGCCATCAACTGGCTTCTTAATATAATCAAGATACGCCTTAATCCCTTGAGACCACCGGGTGTAGTTTCCTTCATTGCAGCTGTAGGTCTTTCCAAAACTAGGAATTTTTAGATTTTTGTGCGTGAGGATAAACTCCCCAATGGTGGGATCTAAAGTAAACCCCTGCACCCCGTTTCCGGTGGTAAACACAAACATCGTGCTTGATCCATAGATTGTGTACCCTGCTGCAACCTGGTTTTTTCCTGGTTGCAAAAAGTCACTCATATCACTGGGATCGACCTTATTGCCATCAGAGACCCGGCGGTAAATACCCCAAATCGATCCAATAGAAACGTTCACATCGATATTTGAAGAACCATCGAGTGGATCAAATGCTACTACGTAACGAGAATTCTCTGTCCCCTCTTTTGCTGGAAACAAGGTCTCTCGCTCTTCAGAAACCATCGAGATAAACTCACCAGAACGCCCAAGGACACTACTAAATACCTGATCCGCATACTCATCCAGTTTCTGAACCTCTTCTCCCTGAACGTTTGTCTTTCCGGCAAGACCTAAGAGAGCCGCAAGTCCTGCACGATTGACCCCACGAGAAACGATCTTTGTTCCAAGAGCGATGCTGAGTAAAATATTTGTAAAGTGCCCACTTGCACCTTCATACTTATCCTGCTCGAAACGAATATAATCTGAGAGTGTTGTAGTTTTTGAGGAAGTAAAATCCATCATTTCCCTTCTCCCCATATCTGTCGATGACATAGTATTGCTCCTCTTTGGTAAGCTCACACTGCTTCTCTGCTTCCCGTGCACCAGCGCTTTTTTCTTTCCTCCCCTAAGAAACCGAAAAACCTCCCAAAAATGCGCCACCATATTAATGATTGTGTAAAAACAAACTCAATCCTCTCACCCCGTGTTTTCCATCCGTCTTCGCGTAGCCGGGAGTTCGATAACAAACGTCGCACCACCCTCTGGATTATCGCGAACACGAATAAAACCGTTATGATCCGCAACGATAGTATTTACAATCGCAAGACCAAGCCCTGTTCCTCCCTTCTTGGTTGAAAAGTACGGCTCAAACAACTTGGCTTTATCGAGTTCCTTAATCCCCTGACCATTGTCTGAAACTAATATTGTCGCAAGGCCAAGGCTCTTATTAAATTGGGAGCTTATAACAATCTCCGGCTGAAATCCACCGTCGCCACCCTTAAAGCGACTTTCATAAAGTCCAGCAAGTCGAGAAAGAAACCGCGATCGTTCCAAAAGAGCGTGAACTCCCCGGTTCTCCTCTGCTCCCAATAATTTTGCCTTTTCTCTTACTGAAAACATCGCGTTGTCCATAAGATTCACGAGCACCCGACCAAGCTGCTCAGCGTCAAAATCAAATTCTGGAATATTGGGATCGAGATCAACCACAAAATGGGTCGTCCCTTCTAATTCTTGATACATTACCACCGTTTCTTTGAGGAGGAGGTTGAGATCTCCAGGCCGAGGATGAATCTTCGGCATCCGAGCAAAGCGAGAAAACTCATTTACCAGCACCCGTAACGTTTCTACCTGATGAACAATAGTATCCGCACAGGTTTTTACAATTTCCCGATCACGAACGGGCAACATACTCTCCTCTCCGGCACTTCCTGCAAACTTTCGTTGCAACCGTTGAGCACTCAGTTGAATGGGGGTCAGTGGATTTTTTATTTCATGGGCAATTCGTCTGGCCACTTCTCGCCATGCAGCCATCCGTTGTGCGTTGACCAGCTCCGTAAGATCATCAAAAAGAAGCACCGAACCAAGCACCTGACCATCTTCTCCAACTAATTTTGTGGCCTTCACCTGAATTTGCCGCGGAACTCTCTGAATCTCTACGGTGACATCTGCCGAGCGCTCCTTCTCTCCCGTTTCAGAAAGTTCATCAAGAAGATCTCGGACCTTTGTAGAAACAGCGTTTGGTAAAACGGTAGAAAATCGTTTGCCTTGAAAATCCTTCACCTCAAAAAGCACAAGCGACGCCCCATTTGCGGTAGCTATCGCCTCTCGTTCATCAAGAGACACCACCCCCACTCCGACGCTTTCAAGCACCGTCTCCATGTATCTTCTTCGTGAATCTAACTCTAATGTGGTTGCTCGAAGATCTTCGGTCATCTTGTTAAATGATCGAACCACGCTATTGAGTTCATCATCTCCTACTTCGGGGATCTGATACTCAAGGTTTCCGTGTGCCACTTGAGCCGTCCCTTCAACAAGCTGTTGAATCGGCCCAAAGAGTCCCTTCACTAAGTAAAATCCGATCCATACGGCAAGAAACACAATCACCAGAGTAAACGCGATCAGGGTAAGCACATAACTTGACCCCAGAGGTCGACGGTATGCACCAAGCTCCTTATAGTCGTCATAGGCACTAATGATCGTCGAGAGCACTCCGTTAAGTTCTGGAGAAAGACGAGAGGTCGCAACAAGAGAGATCGTTAACGGTGTTCCGGTATTTGAGGAAGGACTCGTTTCGGGTGCTTTGGTTGTTGAATACACATTTCCCTCACGATTGATCACCTCACGATCAACTATTGTGCGATCAACCACCGTGCGGTAGGAGGGAAGTCGGAGCGGGGTGTATCCTCGAAGAAACTCTCCATTTAAGGATTGCTCTGGACGAACGACAATCGTTCCTGAGAGAGCTTGTTGTACCGCGCGAGGTGATGGAGGAAGAATATGAAGACGTGCATCTCCTTGACGATCAGAAGAAACAAGCACCTCTCCGATTTCATTAGCAAGTAAAACTTCGGTTAGCCCATACTCACGTACTTTATCGTTTAAGTACTTCTGCAGCGGCTCTCTTGTTCTTTCTGTGATTTCAGTGCGCCCATCACGTTGCTCTACTCCATACGAAACAAGGGCGGTGACATCATTTGCCATATGCTCCAGGTATCGATAGAGCCGTCCTTCTTCCTGATCATAGACAAAACTTGCTACCTCAAGACTTCCCTCCATAACCGAAGAGATCTGCGGAGAGAACCACTCCTGGAAAACGTTCTCGAGTATCCCTTTTGAAACAAGAAAAAGAAGTACCGTCGGCACCAGAGAAAGACCCACAAAGGCACCAACAAGTCGAAATCGAAGACGAGCACCGAGGATGTTTCTCCTCCGATCGAGAATAAGCTTCACCACATTGGTGATGACCATGAATCCAACCACCATCATCACAGCGATGTTGCTGTTTACAAGGAGAAACAACGCAACATTGGTAACAAGATCCGTCTCCCCTTGAAGGAGTGGATAGTAGTGCTGTGCATAAATGGTTCCTCCTCCAAGGAGGAGAGACAAAAGAAGCACTCCAAAGAAAAGAAAGAGCGCTTTTGGAATTTTTATTTCAGAAGTCACAACTACTCTGCTTCCTGAAGCGGTGGCTACTTACTGTTTTTTATTCACTGTCTTTGTTAAATAGGTCATATTGCAAGTTTGTTCCTGCACTTCGCTGAGGAGTTTTCCCAAAATAGGCATAAGCCTGAGGGGTTGCTTCACGACCCCGAGGCGTTCGTTGAATAAATCCTTGCTGCATTAAGAACGGTTCATAGACATCCTCAAGGGTGTCTTTCTCTTCATGGAGCGCCGCGGCAAGGGTCTCAATCCCCACGGGACCACCGGCAAATTTATCGATGATTGTGAGAAGGAAGAGTCGATCCATCTTATCAAGTCCACGAGAATCTATATCAAGAAGGGTCAGCGCTTGATCGGCCACGGTGGCGGTAATAATAGAATTTGCTTTTTCTTCAGCAAAATCTCGAACTCTCTTGAGAAGGCGGTTAGCGATACGCGGAGTTCCTCGTGAACGTGCCGCGATCTGCTTTGCGCCCTCACCTTCAATTGGCACAGACAAGATCTGAGCTGATCGAGTAACGATCTCGACAAGCTCCTCTGCTGAATAAAAATCAATCCTCTCTGAAATTCCGAAACGATCGCGAAGTGGCGCCGTGATTAATCCTGTACGTGTCGTTGCCGCGATGAGTGTAAATGGTTTTAATGGTAATTTTACTGAGCGCGCAAGAGGGCCTTGACCAACAATAATATCAATCTGAAAGTCCTCCATCGCCGGATAGAGAATCTCCTCAACAATTCGATTGAGTCGATGAATCTCATCGATAAACAATACATCTTTTTCTTCAAGGCTTGAGAGAATCGCTGCAAGATCTCCAGGCTTTTCAAGCACTGGCCCAGAGGTTGCCTTAAAACCAACCCCAAGCTCATAGGCAACAATTCCTGCAAGGGAGGTCTTTCCAAGCCCAGGAGGTCCATGAAACAGCACATGATCAAGTGCTTCTTTTCGTCTCTTTGCAGCCGAGATAGCAATGAGGAGGTTTTCACGCACCCTTTTTTGTCCCACATATTCCGTAATCTTTCGTGGGCGAAGGTTTAGTTGAAAACTCTCATCACTAAAATCTCGTGCATCAAGAGCTGCTCGAAGAGGAAAAGGAGCTTCTCCAGAAACGTTAGCTTGAATGTCTTGTGGTTTTACTTCCATGATATTTTCCCTTTAGGAGAGACTGGCAAGAGCTAATCTTGCAAGCTCTCCAGCATCTACCTCTTTTCCAGAATTTCTCTGATAGGCATCGTTTACTGCCGTCTGTGCCCGGTCACGAGAGAAGCCTAATTTCTCAAGCGCTAAAATGGCATCAAGGCAGTGTTCACTTTCTGCAAAGAAGCGCTCACTGTGGGTCCCAGAAAAGTGAGCTTTCTTAATTTGTAAACTCAGGGGCACCATTTCGAAAGCAAGATCTTTTACCCGCTCACGAAGCTCAACAACCACCCGCTCAGCAGTTTTCTTTCCAATTCCTGGAACTTTTGAGAGCACCTCAATATCGCCCCGCCCAATAGAGCCAAGAATTACTTCTGGAGAGAGAGAGGAAACCAGCGCAAGCGACAATCTCGTTCCGATACCTTTTACCTTTTTTAAAAGATGAAAAATTATCTTCTCAGAGTATTCTTGAAATCCAATAAGTTGAATCGCATTCTCTCGAACATCGGTATAGATAATTAATTTAATCCTCTCTCCAACGTCTCCAGCATTTGCGACCACATTTTGTGTTACCGTCACCTCATAGCCAACGCCGTTAACATCGACAACAACCAGGTCTCCACTCTTATAT
>CAZDIO010000085.1:0-4096 GCA_964505555.1 uncultured Bdellovibrionales bacterium | reverse complement strand
GCCTTTTTTGAATAACACAGAGTTTCACGGAGTTCCACAGAGTTAAATTCATTAACTTTTTTTCTTCACTCTGTGAGACTCCGTGAAACTCTGTGTTAAAATACTTCTTATCTTAATGCCATTCGTGCCTGTCCCCGTTTTCCTTTACTACTTCCATTTCAATAAATGGCGGTCCCTGTTTTTCCTTAAGGCACTTTTTTAGGCGGACTACTCGAGTCTCTAAGTTCTACCAAGCAGTATATAAGGGAGAGACCATCATCCATATCTCTCCAGTGCCATAATGTTTTTGAACGAGAGGCTTGTATAAAACTATCTAACTCAACTATCGAAAAGCCGCCGTTACTGGGACTGTAAAATGAAAGAGTAAGATCGCTAGAGTAGAAAGGTGCTCTCGAAACTTTTGAAAATTTCGCAGACAAACTGAGATTAAAAGACTTCAATGGATCTTTTTTTTCACCCGTCCGTTGCCCAAAGGACCCATATTCTACAAACTCTTTCTCGCAACTTGGTTTGTAAATACGAGCGCCGTTTTGATTGCAAGTCATTAACGGAATAGTAAGATTGATATCCTCATCATACCATACAGCCGAAGAACCAGTTGTCGTATTACCAACGGTGCATTCTAATTTTAAGGTAACGGGAGAGATTCGAGGGGGAGAGTCTTCTGCGTTTGCAATGTATGCCTGAAAGACAATCCCAAGAAGCATTAAGAACAAGGTATTTTTTCGCATTTACAGTCCTCCTATCACGACTTGATAATGCCACTTTGTAGCATACAGTCACCTATTATTAAAAACGAAATAGGCGATTGTCACGAATGGCATTAAGTTAAGCGTAAGATACGGCCAGCACTAACTAAATTTATTAAACGCAGAGAAATAGCTACCGAGTATGCTCCGTTCAGAATGAGCAATCGTTACGCTAACTGAGATATTTAAAATAAAATGGCCGAGAGAGGGGTTAACCTTGATGTAAAACCACGACGCTCGGCTAGTGTCGGGACCAACAAACGGGAAACCAACGATGAGTAACGCTTATTAGTTTTGGGTGTCCCCCTCTGGAGGATACATTTCATGCCCCGAAACAAAGAAGAAAAACTGCTCCACCCCCTCCGGACCGATCACCCGCACGAGCACCCAATTTTTATACTGTCTTTGGAGAACAACAAGTAAATCAGTTATACTCTTACGATCGTTTTGTCTTAACTTTTCGCCTATAGAGGAATACACAAATCCATCGATGAAAACAAACTCGTTCAGCCACACTCCGGTGAGATCCTGCCCGGAAGTGCATTTGGGCAGATAAAAAGCATTCGATAAGTCGATGTTGGTAATTCGCTTCATCGCTCCGGCGGACATTCGGTTACTACACACCAATTCAAGTTTATATACCGATTCTTCTCCGCAAGACTGGTTGGGAATGAATACGATTACCTCTTCTGTCGTTTCAACTATTTTGAAAAACGTGTCTTCATCAATCTCTCCTTGATCAATCAATTGTGTTCTTCCAGGAGTAACAATAAGTTCGGAAATTGAGTAAAACAGATCTGGAACGCCCGCAGAACGGACGCCCAGACAAACTATATGCCGGCGTTCTTCGTCCATTGAGTGTCCTTTCCTTGAAGACTATTCAGAGCGAGACTCTGGAAACCTTTGCGCAGACGCCTCTCTCGCGGTCAAAGAATTAAAATTCTTTTGTCCGTGAAAGAAGAACGAATGGCTTGTTCTACTACCCGAGAATGTTTTTTAGAAGAATAAGAAGAGTAATAAATGTAGTATAGGGACTTGATAAGATCAACTAGAGAGAACTTTATCCTCAGAGCACTCGGCATACTTAAAGGAGTTGATATCGACTGTCTGTTCACCTCTGAGAAGAACAAAGCCTGAGATTGAAAATTTTGTTCACTTTTGGATTCATTGAGGAATTCTTCGCCTTCGGCTATAATACTTTATTGACCACACAAAGTGGGTAGAGTTGTTCTGAGTTGTCTCTCGCTGAACCTTCCCGAAATCTGTTGATTCAATAAGAGACAAGCAGGGTAAGAAAGGTTTTTAGTAAGCCCAGTTTTTTCGTTAGTGCCCTCCACTTCAGCGAAGTTTTATAAAACATTATTCAGCTGTTTTATAAAGCTTCGCTGTAAAAAAAGACCTCCGACGAAGGGGGCGTTGCGTGGAGCTTGGGGTCACACTAATGGAGATTTCTGATGATACAAACAGTCAAGGTTATGGTCTCAGATGGAAAGGGAAACGTAGCTCGAACCCTTTTCTTAACGGTACTTTCGAAGTTGGCTCAATTCCATCCCTTTTTTAAACTCGATCCGCGTTGGGTCGATTTCATTCTCCATGCTTTGAAGGGAAACGTAGCTTCCCCAACGACTTTATTCCAAGAGATCGGCGACCTCAGAGCGATCCTAGCCACGCATGGAGAGGACTGCGACGGCGAGGCGACGATTACGATGAGCTGTTCAGGCGATAAGGAACGCATTAGGTTTGACTTCTATGCGTTCCTACGGGATGAGCAGGGGCTGGAATGGCCTCATCAGATGAGTATCTTCTGGGAACCTGATGCGGACCAAAATGAGTTGCAGCTCGCTGTTATGTTGACACCGTCAATATACTTTCGAAGCGACGGTGCGATCGTCTCCCTCTTTGAATCTCTTGAACACGTTGTCGTTGAGTTTGACGAGGGACAACTCTTCGGTCCACCGGCGTTCTGTATGCGGGATCGAGATACGCAAGCGTTCGTCAAGGGCGTAGTAGGGATCCCGGGGTCGGAACTATCCCGGTATTTGGTTTCTCGATAGACTGTAGGTGCTGCGTGACAGGAGTAAATGGGGATAGGTCTTTCGCAATTGCAAAGACCCATCCCCGCCGGCGTTGGAATTGAAAATAGCGTTATGGAAAATACCCTGCTTGTCCCGAAACTTTATCCTCAGAACCCTCCCAACCCCTTTCTTCTCCTAGCATCTCATTCTCTCAGCTCACGGGAAGAGGAAAAATTCCTCTTCCCGCAACCGTCGAATCCTTAGTGTGAGCTTTGCGAACTTTTCGACGATCCCGACTTTGTGCTGGAACTACCGCTACTGGAAGCATTCGTTTGCCGTGAGGTGTTTTCCGCTGATTGGATTTTTAATTCATTTCTTACATTCTGAACACCGGCACACGATTCAACTACGTCTTCAGCTAAGCGTTTTATCGACCTGCTTTCAACGGTTCCTTTGAGCACCACCTGACCTTCTTCATTTACCTCGACCTCAATTTCCGAGGCATCAATCTCTGCGTGGCGCGTCAGAGCCTCATTTACTTCCTCTTCAATCCGTTGGCGAGATTTTTTATATCCCTTAGGACCCACTCCATGAAAACGTCCATAGGAGGAAATACCCTGACCATAATTACCTGATCGGTTTTCGTTCGACCGCAGATCACCACGCCATTCTTGTCCACCGGGGTATTCGGAATCTCGCTGCTGAGTCCTTCCATATTGGTGACCGCTATACTCTCCGGTTCCGTAAAGTCCTCCTGTTCGATAGTCTAAATCATTACTTCCATAGCTTCCGCCATACCCTGCCCGACCTCTGTCATAATCCGGTTGGTTCATTTCCGGTCGGAGATAGTTTCTACTCTCGGAACCATAAAATTCCTGCCTATTATTTCCTTCCGAGTGTGCACTCCTTTGAGCTGATTGATAGTAAGGTGGAAAATATGATGGTGATTGCGAATAGGATCGACCTTGTCCGTCTTGAGAAACGCCTTCTCCCATTCTTCGATATTCTTTATTTCCTTCATTGTTTTGCATCCCGTCCTGCGAACCCTGAAAACGAGAACTCTTTCGAGGAGGATAAAAATCACGTTCCGCATATGAGTTGGAACGGCGCTGCCCGTAGCGATTATCATAATCATCATTATCCGACTCAAAATCATTGGAAAATTCCTCGGATTCATAACGATACCCATCACGATCAAAATTACGCTTGGATGGACGATTGTAATGTTCATGTTCCTTCATGACTTTCTCCTTGTTTGATTTGCTTTTTTAGAACTATTTTGAACTACGTCGAGTGTGATACCAGGAGTTTTTTTCTTCCCCTATGATCGCA
>CAZDIO010000084.1:0-43776 GCA_964505555.1 uncultured Bdellovibrionales bacterium | reverse complement strand
TGTGTGGTTGGGAGCCACGCTAACATATATGTTTGCTCCAAAACAACCCCGGTTTTTCTTCGGTTCGCCCCCAACGACAGAGAGATCCCACTACATCTAAAATGGAACAGCTCTAGCGTTGGAATAACCGCCACCTTAGGTAGATGCGATTAGGGTTTCTTGATTAAATTCTGTTTTTCTAAATATCTTCTTTCGCAACGAATAGTCCCCAACAAAAAGGAGGACAAACACCAAAATGGCGCCACTTACGAGCGCAATTGATGCAGAGATCGAACTGTCATAGGCAGAGGCAAGATAATATCCACCGACAGCAGAAACGAGTGAAATAACCACAGCACTGATGATCATCCCTTGCAGTGAACGACAAAAAAGGTAGGCCGCATTAGCAGGAACAACGAGCATCGCCACCACTAATATCGCCCCAACCGCGTCAAAAGAAGACACCGTCGTTAAAGAAACAAGGGTCATTAACAAGTAATGCCAGAGCGATACTTTAACTCCAATACAATGCGCCAGGATCGGGTCAAACGATACGACCTGAAATCTTCGATAACAAAAAACCACAGCAAGAAGATTACAAAGCGTTATTACCGCAAGCATCCAAAAAGAACGGGGACCAATATCAACTCCTCCGAGAAGAACGGTATCAAAAGGAGCAAAAGTAATCTCCCCATAGAGCACACATTCTTGATCAAGATCGACCCTCCCTGCATAGAACGAGATCAGGATCACCCCTAAGGCAAAAAGCCAGGTAAAGGTAACTCCGATGCTCGCATCTTCCTGAAGCTTTCCATATTTATGAAGAACACCAGTAATATAAACGGTCGCTACTCCCACAACTCCTGCACCAATCAGCATCACTGGACCAGCACGACTCCCTGTTAAAAGAAAAGAGAGCACAATTCCAAAAAGCACTGAGTGGCTGATTGCATCGCCAAGCATCGACATGCGCCGCAGCACGAGAAACACCCCGACAAGCGAACAAGACACTCCCACGAGAGAGGCAATGGCTATTATCCAAAGTTCAGCAGTCATCGTATATTCGTCCTTATATGCTCCTATCCAGGTGGAATAACTTTTCCATGCGGATCCTCTCTGGGGGACTCTAATTCGAGAACAAGACGCTCACCGAGCTCTTCGGTGAGAATATGTTCTATCTCTTCTGCATCAGCATGGGCATGATCAGGGGCGATATCAATCTTTTCTGTAAGATATAATTCCCAGAGTCGATGAAAGCGGGTGAGTTCTTTTGCGCGTTTTAGCCCATCGGCACTGAGGCGAAAACATCCTTCTGCCTGCTCAATAAGAGCACACTTTTTTAATCGAGAAAGAGCGGCCTCAAGTTCCTGTTCCGTAATATTTCGAAACCGAAGAACTGTTTTTGGCTCAAGAGTCAGAAAATAATCGCGTTCACTTTCTCCTAGTTTGTAAAACGTTCGTAAAACATTTTCATCAACAATTCGCCGGGCAAGTTTTCTTCGTCGCCACAGGCGCGGGAACACTCCTCGTTGTGGAGCGATGAGTAAGGAGATTAAAAATATCGTAGAGATCACGACGATCATCCACGGTCCCGTGGGCATTCGTGGTGCGATATAAGAGATGTTTGCGGCTAATAACGCCGAAACGGCACCAAACGTCCCAGCAAGAACAAGCATCAGAGAAAGTTTCTCCGTCCAGAATCTTGCCGCTGCGGGGGGAGTTAAGATCAGTGCCGCCATTAACACAACTCCCACAAGTTGTAAGCCCGTAACGATTGAAAAAACAAGAAGCACCGCAAAGAGTGCATCATAAAACATTATGGGCACACCAACAGCTTTGGCAAATCCCCTATCAAATGTGATCAACTTGAGTTTTTTATAAAATGCAAACACCAATAAGGTATTGAGGAGTGAAACAACGGAGAGCACAACGACATCATCTCGCACAAGCGAAGCCGCTTGCCCAAAAAGCATTTTATCCAAACCCGCTTGGGAGGCAAGCGGTAGCTTTTGGATTTGAGCCAGTTGAAAAATCCCTAAAGCAAAGAACGTGGAGAGCACGATTGCTAACGCTGAATCCATTTTAATCTTTGTATGCTTGACCAAGTACTGGATCACAAGAAACGATATCAAACAGCTTATACTCGCCCCTAGGTAGAGCACTTCTGGTTCTCTACTATGAAAGAGTAGAAATGCAGAGGTCACTCCCGGCAATGCTGCATGAGCAAGAGCGTCTCCAGCAAGGGATTGCTTCCGAAGAAACGCAAAACTCCCAATAACCCCCGCGCTCAGTCCCAAAAGCACACAACCAATAATGACCCAAACGGTATTGGGATCATTAAAAGACCAAAATTCAAAAAACAGTTTACTCACGCGCGCTCTTTCCACTCCTCTTTGCGCAATTTCTCCGTAATTTCAGTAAGGAGCCCAAGGCGACCACCATAGGTGCGGTTAAGATTCTCTGCCGTAAACACGGTTGCGGTAGGTCCTGCCGCAATGAGACGGAGGTTGATTAATATCGTCCAATCAAAATACTCAACCACGGTCTGAATATCGTGATGAACACAAACAATTGTTTTGCCAGCAGCGCGAAGTTTTTCAAACACTTCAACGATCGCTTTTTCTGTTGCTGCGTCTACCCCCGCAAACGGCTCGTCCATCAGATACACCGTCGCTTGCTGGGCCAGAGCACGAGCAAGAAATACCCGCTGTTGCTGCCCTCCCGAAAGCTGACTTATTTGTCGTTTTGAAAACTCAGCCATCCCGACCTGTTCGAGCGCTTCTGAAGTTACCAGATGATCTTCCTTTGTTGGACGATGATAGAAAGCTCGTCGACCATATCGACCCATCAGCACCACATCGTAGACATGAATCGGAAAATCCCAATCTACCTCCTCTCTTTGTGGAACATACGCGATGAGCGAGCGTTTCTTTTCTAAATCTTCACCATAAATCTTTACATATCCACTTGCTCGCGGCAGAAGTCCCATCACCGCCTTTAGCAGTGTTGATTTTCCCGCCCCGTTGGGGCCGACAACAGAGACAATTTTTCCTTCAGGGATGGAAAAATCGATAGCCCAGAGCACCGGCTTATGTTGATAACTTACCGTGAGGTCATGAACTTCAATCGCAGGAGTTGTTTGATGAGTTTCGTTCATAAACTTACGAGAGCGCCTTTACAATTGTTTCCACGTTGGTTTTAATCATTCCCAAATAGGTTCCCGCTGGAGTGCCTGGAGCATCCATCGAATCAGAATAAAGTTGCCCACCAATGGCGACGCTTCCTCCTCGTGCTTTAACTCCTTCTTGGAGGGAGAGAACAAACCGCTGCGGAACACTTGATTCAACAAAGATCGCTTTTACCTTTTTATCGATAATGATATCAACAAGATGTTTCACATCATGAAGACCAAATTCACTTGCTGTGCTAATTCCCTGAAGACCTAAAACTCTAATACCATATGCTTGCCCAAAGTAGCCAAAGGCATCATGCGCGGTAATTAAAATTCGCTGTTCAGAAGGAATGCTTGCAATTTTTCCTTTCACCCACTCATGGAGCGTTAGCATTTCAACCGTGTATGCCTGAAGATTTTTTTCAAAATAATCCTTTTTCTCTGGTCGATACTCGGAGAGCCGTTTGGTTATTGTCTTTGTTGCTTGAACCCACAGGGAAACATCAAACCAGATATGAGGATCGTAATTTCCAGCAAACTCGGGGGGGGCACGAAGGAGAGAGCGATCAATATCTTCTGATACCGCATACACAGGACGATTACGGGCGATTTTCTCAAAGATATCCACCATTTTCCCCTCAAGGTGAAGTCCGTTGTAAAAAACCACCTCACCTTCAGTCAAACGACGAAGATCTCCTTGCGTCGCTTTATAGAGATGAGGATCCACACCCGGTCCCATGAGGGTTGTAATCTCAACCTCTTCGCCGCCAACATTTCGCACCAGATCGGCAATCATGTTCGTTGTCGTTACTATAGAAATGGGCTTTGCAAGAACAAACGAAGGAACAGCAAGAGCCGCAGAAAAAAGGAAAAGGATTACTTTTAGATATTTTGACATAGACTATCTCACTATATATTCCACGATAAGAGGGATTTATTTATATGTAGCAGGAGCTACATGTTGGTTTTATTATGTAGCATATGCTACATTCCGTCAAGAAGTATCTTTTTCTGCCAACAAACGCGAATTTAAAGGGTTCCCTCGGGCGTGATTATCTGGGAAAATATGCCTCTATGTCGACACCTTCAAAAAAACAAAGCCGTTCTGCTCCTTTTCAGGCAACGCGGAGTCATCATTCGCAAGAGTCAGCCGAGGATTATACGGAGCTTATTGCCGATCTGATCACTGAAAAAGGAGAAGCTCGCACCTGCGATATCGCAAAACATTTAGGAATCTCCCATGTCACCGCCCTTCGCACCCTTCAACGACTTACCCATCAGGGATATGTAAAAGCTGGGGGTCGTCAGCCGATTTCGCTTACAAAAAAAGGAGCAGAAACCGCCTCCCTTTCAAAACGCCGTCATGATATCCTGATTCGATTTTTTACGGCTCTTGGCGTGCCCCGACATATCTCAGAGATTGATGTTGAGGGTATGGAACACCATGTAAGTTCAGTCACCTTAGAAGCGATCAACCGTCACCTAAAAAAAATCTCTGGAAAGTAGGTTCATACAATGAAAGCTCTGATTTCTGTCGTTTTCAGTGTCCTATTTTATTTTCCACCCCTCTTTGCTTCTCCAGAGGTCTTAAAGTATCAAGATGAAAATGGGAATGTTCATTATGTAGATACTATCGAGAAAATTCCTCCCGAATATCGCAAGCAGGTAGAGAACTCAAAGGCACTGCCTCCAATTAGTAAACTTCCTCGTCCTGATCGCCCAGGTTATTACGAGCAAGAATTCACTTCATCGCCTACCTCACCGGCGAAGCGTAACCGCTCGGTGGAGATCTTTGTTACCTCGTGGTGTCACTACTGTCAGGAATTAGAATCGTTTTTTAAGAAGAAAAATATCCGCTACACCCGTTACGATATCGAACGAGATAAAAAAGGAGCGGCGATGCATCTCCAACTTGGTGGCGGGGGCGTGCCGGTAACAAAGGTGGGGGCAACCGTGGTGCGAGGCTATGACCCACAGGGAATTCTTGAGGCGTTGAAACATTAGAGTGACAGGGGGAAGTTACATCTTCCCCGGCTGAGCGTTGGATTGAAATGTTGGCGCTGATTCGTAGCCGCCGACGACATCTCGGAGTCGGAAGGTAACCACATCTACAAACATCTGAAACGAATCCCGAACAAGATTTACTTTTGAGCCCGCAACATTGGTCCAGTTAATCGGAACCTCAGCTATCTGACATCCAGCTTTTCTTGCAAGAAAGAGGATCTCAACATCAAAGGAGAAACGATCTGCTCGTTGTTGTGAAAATACATACCGAGCTACCGGCTTGGTAAAGAGCTTAAAGCCACACTGCGTATCGGCAATACCAGGAAGAAGGAGGGAATTAACAATTCCATTAAAGATCCTTCCAATGAATTTGCGGTACCATGCCGTTTCAACTTTTGTGTCCTTTGAAAACATCGCCCGAGAACCTATCGCCACGTGAGCTCCCTTGGAGATCGCCTCTTCTAGCCGGGAAAGCTCCTCAATGGGGCTGGATCCGTCTGCATCATTAAAGAGAATAAGATTTCCCTGAGCATTCATCACACCAAGCCGCACAGCAAAACCTTTTCCCCGATTTCTTGGACAGATCAGTAGCCGAACGTGTGCGGAGAGTCTCTCAAACTGTCGTACTACTTTTGCTGTACGATCCATACTCCCATCATCAACTACGATCACTTCAAAGCTTCGCCCCTTTGATTGCAAATACTCAAGCACCGATACCAGTGTTTTCGGAAGACGATTTTCTTCATTATACGCAGGAATAACCACAGAAAGCTCAATGTCGCTTTCTTCCAATGCTGATATTCCAAAAGGCAATTCACTTTCAAGAGCCGATCTTGATCCTATAGATTCTTGTAAGAGAACGTTTTTTTCAACGAATACTTCCTCCGCAAGCTCTTCTCCATCTCCATTTTCTTCATCTGCTTGAGGAAGCTTTGCTCCCATCCTTACAAAAAAGTAAATTCCCGGCAGACCAACAACCGCATATTGAATCACATGTTGCACGGCCACCATCGCAAGTGCCGTTTCAACATCAATTCCGATCTGACTAAGCGCCATGGTTGAGAAAGCCTCGATCACACCGATTCCACCAGGCGCAGCAGGAATGAGCGAACTAAAATTGACCGCCGCCAGAAATAAACTCACCGCACCCAGATTCATCGACAGCCGAAAGGCTTGTGACATCTCATAATACACCGCAAGCTCAACAGACCAGATCACAAGCGAAAGTGCGAAGATCACAATAAAACGTTTCGGATGCAACATCGGGGCAAGCCCCTCAATAAACCTCCGTGCCCGAATAAGGGTGTAGCTGGAAAGATGCCCAGGAAAAATATCATTTAGCCTCTGGAGCAAACGAAAGATTCTTTGCTGATTATAAAGAACGATCGCTGTAGCAAATGCTAAAAACGCAAAAACGCACGATACGTAATAAATCTCTCGCCCCTGTTCAATCTCTGCAGGGGTGGCCCAGATTGAAAAAAGTGTTACAAAAAGCGCACTAATCATCAAACCATCCGCAAGACGTTCACCAGCGATCGTCGCAAGCACCGAGGCTCGACTTTGCTTTGTAGCTCGTCCTCCAAGATGGGCGCGCACAAACTCGCCCATACGTGCAGGCAAAACGTTATTCATAAAAAATCCGAGGATTAAGCATCGATAGGATTCGGAGAAACGGGGGGGATTGTGACTAAAGAAAAATGGCCAGCGGTAGGCCCGAATAATGTAACTTAAAGTTACCAACAAAATCGCAAAGATGATGTGCGTTACCTCGACTGAACGAACCTGAGCAAAGACCTCTTCCTTCTCAACGGACTTAATCAGCCAAAGAATAAAAGCAAGAGAGAGAGCGGGACCAAGAATAAAATCCCTAATGAAACGAAGCCGTTTTCTAGGATTGCGAGATTTTTGTTGAATGTTACTCACCCTTAGATCGATCTCTAATTAAAATGCTCAGATTTTAGTCTGGTCACCCTAAACAATCTATCATAAATAAGCTAGTGTAAATAGGTTCCGTCAGGTTTTCCAAACCCTTAAACTAAAAAGAACGTTTAGATTAATTAATGTCGCAGCAGATCCTCCACATACTTTCAGGCGATATTTGGGGTGGCGCAGAGGTGCAGGTGTATCTTCAGCTTCTTGCATTAAGAGAGCAGGGAATCTCGGTTGAAGTATTACTCTTTAATCAGGGGCAGGTTTATGAAAAATTTAAAGCCGCAAATCTCCCATGCACCGTAGTTGAGGAGCATTTAGGCTCTCTCTCTTTAATTCGATCGGCGTTAGGATTTATAAAGGAAAAACCACCCTCCCTCATCGTTACTCACGGCTACAAAGAAACAATTCTTGGTTTTATTCTCTCTTCAACAAGTAAAATTCCATTTGTCTCAACCTTTCATGGCTATAGCGAAAAACACTCCGGCATCAAACAAATAAAGATGGCGCTTTATCTCTTTCTTCAACGTTTTCTCTCTCGCCATGCAGCAAAAGGAATCATCTGTGTGTCTCAAGCGCTGGCAACGCAACTTGGATATTCTGCTCTTCCTAAACTCTCGATCATCCATAATGTTGTAGACCTTGCTGGCTCTCTTGAACGCCAAACGAACTCTGTTCCATCTCGTCTCTCACTTACTCGTCCTGCGGTAGTGATGATTGGGAGACTGGTTGCAATTAAACGTTATGATATTGCAATTCGTGCGTTTGAAGAGCTAAAAGATAAAGCCACTCTCTACATCGTAGGAGAAGGACCTGAGCGTGCGCGACTAACACAACTTGTTAGTAAACTAAATCTCAACAATCACGTCTTCTTTTTAGGTTTCCAAGACACCCCTCGCCTTATCCTCGAACAAGCGGATCTCTTTTTGTTAACTTCTGATAACGAAGGAATTCCCACTGTTCTTCTAGAAGCAATTCGGGAAGGGGTCCCGGTGGTAACCCGTTCATTGGAAGGGGTAAGTGAAGTTTTTGAGAAGATCCCCAACTATCCAATGATCGAGGTATTCTCAAACCGCCCAGAGGATTTTTCTTATACAATCTCCGAAGGCATTCAAACCTTAAAAAAAGTTCCTCCTCAAAGCCCAATCACCACTTCTTTTCGTTCCTTCGCGGATCCTTCAGTTGCAGCTCTTCAGCATATCAAGCTTTATAACTCCCTCATTCACTAACGAACTAAAAGCTTCTAACAAAATGGAAACGCCTGTCGTTGCGAGCGAAGCGAAGCAACGACAGGAAGGGATTGTTCATTTTGGTAGAGGCTCTAAATAAAAGATATCTTAGTAATTTCTGCGGGAATTAAAACTTCTTTTTGAGCGATTATACTATTGAAACCTCTAAAAGGAGACCACCATGACACGCATCGTAGAAGGACCAAACCCAACAAATTTTGCTGCTCAAAAGATGAACATAGAAAAATCCCTTAGTGAAACGGCATATCTTTATAAAACTCACCTATCAGGGGGCATATTAAAAAGCGAGCGTTCCCGTTTTGAAACTATCTCTCTTCCTCCTACCTTTATTGGAGCTATGGAGAGAATTCTTACCGCAGATGCTCAAGGAAATATTGATCGTGAGGAGTTTCAACATGCCATCGTTATTTATCTATTGAACCAGATAGATCCCCCATCCTCTGCTCTCTATAATGAGATATTTAACGAACTCCTTGGTATGGGAGATCCCCCTCGGAGTGCAACAGCCGCTCTAAAAGAGAGTATCGAACAATTGGTTGCAACCGGAACACTCTCAGAGGAGAATGGAAGAACAGTTCTTACAATCTCATCGGATCTCACTAAGGATGAGGGAGAGCAATACTCTTTACTTCCGATTGAAGAAGCAATTACACAGGCCGGGGAGGCGCTTAGCTTCTTTAACCTTCCGACCGCTTACAAGTAGCTCGCATTCTTATCTTTCTTCGTCCTGAAACTGCACACTTTTTTTCTGAGGAAGGATCCTGCTCAAAGTAGATCTCAGCTTTTCCTGAGACATTAAAAAAAGTGGAGTAGTCCAGAAAGCATCCTTCCGGACACGACTTTGCAAGCTCCTCCTGGGCTTGACGACAGGAAGGATGAGTAAAGGGATCCACAAGCTGTTCTTGGAGCATATTTCGTGCAACTTTCTCATCGCATTCATTGACGGTGACATTTACCTCACAATTTTTTGTGATACTTCCACCGCAGGTTGGTTCTGAAGGGGTCAGGATCTTGATAGGCTTTATTATCTCAGTTTTTTTAGGGGCCAATTGGATGTAGAGAAACGCTCCAAATGCGATAACTACAAATATCGTGCAGGCAAAAACTAATTTTTTTCCTTCCATAGACTATAAGATAAATAGCTAATATCTCTATTTATCGCCCTTCCGATACCCCGTTAAGCTTCTTTCCAGATAATCCGATAACATACCTACACTTTTAGTAGAAATATGAAACTTCTTAAGAGCCTTTTTATTATTACTTTCCTCACCTGCGTCGTTCTTCGCGAGCTTGGATATCGTCCTGTCCATACGATGCTCTTTGTCTCGTCTGCAACTTTATGTGGTTTTATGTCTGGTTGTTATACCCCTCAACAATCTCTTCCTGCAGTGCAAGCTAAAGGGATTGCCGTTTCAGGCTCTTATCGATTCTATTCTCCAACAGGCGAAGAGTCCGCTGTGGAGCTCTCACCAGATAAGGTTACTCCTGAAGCATTCTCATCATCAAGCAAACCAACTCCATAGGAAAGAGAGAACTGTGAAAAAAGATCCAGATGATGAAGAAGAACTACAAGAATTAAAGTTTCTTCCTGCAATTCAAGACTTTCAACGGCGGTACGCCGCAAGCACTGGAAACGATCAAAAAGCGGTTCGTCTTTATCGTGAGTATGAACCAAAAGATAGATCAAATCGCGTTCGTAATGAATTGATGGCGATCAAAAAAGGTCGGGTGCCAGAAAAAATATGCGATAACATTGTGGGAAAAAAGAGATCTGGAAAGTATGGCTCCTACAAACACTGGGCTGAGTTAATGCTTCTGTGGTTTGTAAGTAAATAAGAAGAAGAACTCCCCACTCCACTTAATTAAAAAACTTTTTTAGTTCTGGTAACTCTCTTACCTCTCCACCAAGACGGGGTCCAAGCTGCGAGACAACTTTGCTCGCAAGAAGACAAGCTACTTCTGCGGAGCGTTTTGCAGAGAGATTGTGCGTAATGCCGTAAAGAAAAGCACCTGCAAACATATCACCCGCTCCAGTTTCATCAATAGCATGGGTTTTTACCGCAGGAACATGAAAGACCTCTCCCTCCGAAGATAGCCAAGCACCTCGTGCACTCATCGTCATAATCGCATGGGGAACGAGTTTTCTATATTTTGAAAATATCTCTTCTTCTGTGCCCTCGCCCACCAAACTCTCTGCTTCTTTAATATTTGCAAAGATAAGATCTGCTTCATGGATACAAGATTGGAGTGGTTCACGAAAAGCACTAACGATAAAGGCATCAGAGATTGTCAGTGCGATCTTTACTTGATGCTTCTTTGCAAGAGTAACCGCTCTCTTCACTGCAGCCTGTCCATTTGTTGAAGAAAAAAGATACCCTTCGATGTAGAGCCACTCTGCCTGACGGAGGTGTTCTTCAGAAACATGAATATCAGTAAATTGAGCGCTTGCACCCAAATGGGTATTCATCGTTCGTTCTGCATCCGGCGTAATAAGAATCACACAACTCCCGGTTTTCTCCCCTGAATCTGGAAGACAGTGCAGATCTACACCAAGGATCTTCATCTCGTTTACATAACTGTGCCCAAAGTCATCTAAGCCAACATGACATCCGTAGGCTGTTTTTCCGCCGAGCTGAGAAATGGCAATCATCGTGTTTGCTGCGGAACCTCCGCTTGCTTGATGAATCTTGCTGTGATGAAAGTGACTGAGAATTCTCTCCTGTTGAGCCGTCTCAACAAGTTGGAACGCTCCTTTTGTTAGTCCAAGCTTCCCAAACTGCTCCTCCGTCACTTGAAGCTGGAGGTCCATAATTGCGTTTCCAATCCCGTAAACACCGTATTTTTTCATTCCCCTTCTCCGATCTTTAAAATTGTCTCTGATACCACGAGGTTTTAGGTGAAAGCAATTTCCGAGAAAAAATGGCGCCTTACGTCAATCTTCTCCTAACTTCTGCCGATAATCTCCTATGACCAAGGAGGGCCATGTACTTTCGTCCAAACCCAAATACTAAGATAAGAACCCAACGCTTTGGCTCTAGCACGCTAGGACCAATTGCGGAGGTGCAAAAAAAACTGGCTGAAAGTTGGTTCCCAGTAAATCCTGTTGTTCTTAAAGAAGTAAAGGGCGCCCTTCGTGACGGAAAAGATCGTGAGGAGGTAATCACACTCATTAAATCTGATCCGGCGCTCTTTATGTACTGTATAAGAAATTTAAAAACGGTCACGGCGGTGACGTATCCTCTCAATCCATTTGAGGCACTACGAAAGCTCGACAAAGATCTGTTAAAATCCCTACTCAATGTTTCTCCTGAAGAGATCTCTTCCCATCAATTAAGCAAAATTAACAAATCGCAAGCACTTCGCCTTCAGCATTCACTTCTGAGTTCGCATACCGCAGAGACTCTTGCAGAAAAGGTAGAACTCTCTCCAGATACCGCATATTGCGCTTCTGCCTTTCGTGAGCTGGCGATGAACCTCTTTGCCTGGAACTATCCCCAAGTATACTCCCGAGCACTCATTGCAAGACGAAGAAATAAAAACGATATGGAAGCAGAGTGGCGAAGTTCTGTTGGTGTCTCTCCATCAGAGATCAGCAAGCGCTTTGCAAGCGAATGGCAGATTAGCCAAGAAATTAGTGCAGCTCTTGATGTAGCAGAAAAAAGCGAACGTTGGGCAGAAGTAGGAACCACTGATTCACAAGGTCTTATTAAGAGTCTTCGTGAGGTATGTGAAGTATCAGAACTCTTTGCAGAAACTCATGATATTCTTAATTATCCAGATGCTCAGGCAAAATGGGAGACAACAAAGGACTCTCTGGCTACCTTTGGGGGCACAGCGATTCTCGATAGCATAAAAGGCAAAGTTTATAATATCCTTGCCTCCTATCGGGAAGAAAGTTCTGTTGTCTCTTCTCTTCCATTAATTGAGCAGGCGGGAGAGCAAACCCCTTTTCTTAAGAAAGCTAAAGTACTTTCAAAAGAAAACCCTTTTGCCGATCGGTGCGAGCCTCTCATCCAAGAACTTTTTTCGGCAGTGTATTCAAAACTAGAGCCTGAGACGATCTCCGTTGAAGCGATCCGTCTCTTAGTCTCGGCGATTATACCTGCTTGTGGCTTCGATAAAGGGGCGCTTTATTTAGTAGACACAAAATCTAAATCCCTTGTCCCCTCACTTCGCATTGGAACCCTTCCCCTTGCCCGTTACGAAGAGTTTCTTCGCGAGTTTGAAGAGGACCTAACGGTCATTCTCTTTCGCACCACTCCTTACAAGAAACAAGGAATCGGTATTGAGGGCAAAGTCATTACTCAAATCTATGCCGGACTTGAAAGTAATAAACATTTAGGCCTTCTATATTTTGAACTTGCCAAACACTGCGAAGCAGATCCTCAACACCCAACGTTTTTACACTTCTCAGCCCTTCGCAAGGCGTTGACTGATTGTTTTGGTTGATTTTCTTTAGTACTAGGATCAAGCTCGAGCTCTTATGGCCGGAAGAAATTCTGACGCCAGAATTTCTCCGATGGGGCGGCACAGCTAGCACGAATGCTTCTTGGACTTTAAGGTGAGGGTGAGGCGAAAGGCATCCGCACTACCTACTCCCCGGGTGGGTTGGGGTTTTTCATACATATTCACAGCCACGAGCCGCTTGCGATTAGCTCTGGTGTGTTGTGAATATGTGTGAAAACGAAGGCGGGGCGGGCTTTCAAATAAATAAAAATATCTCTAAAAAAGTTTTCTTTCCTCTTGACAGTTTTAGAGCACTCTTTCGTTAGCGAAATATCAGATTCATACAACACACTCCAAAGCTTCGTAATCTACATAAACAAGATCTCCGCCTTTTTTGACGCCGGCGCAAATAAACGGGGTGAGTTCTTTTGGTGTGACCTGATTACGCACGTCGAAAAACTGCCATGTTAGAGTTCCTTTGGTAGTTAACAAAAGGAGAAAATATGAACCGTCAGTTAGAGAAACTCTCAGATAAAGTACTTGTTGAGAAACTTGTTAGACTTACAAAGGAAGAGAATGAAGTTACGGCAAACATTGTTCTTCATCTTGTAGAACTTGATAGAAGAAGACTCTATCGGGATTTGGGGTATACTTCGTTGTTTGCTTATGCTGTTTCTGGGTTAGGATATTCAGAGACGGCTGCAAAAAGAAGAATTACTGCTGCTCGATGTGTTTCTGAGTTTCCAGAAGTTCATCTGAAGCTTCTTTCAAAGGAGCTCTCTCTGACAGTTATCTCTATTATTGCTCCAGTACTTACGAATAAAAATAAAGAAGCAATTCTTGCCCAGATAATGGGAAAATCTAGAGCAGAAGTAGAATGGATTGCTGGGCATTTTAGACCAAGAGGTGTGGGATTTGATCGGATCGTTCCTATCGTTGTTCAGAAGGTAGCTGAGGAGAACTCAGTGACTGAAGAGATAAATAACCCAGAAAAGTACTTGGGTCCGCAGCGGACCCAAGTAGAAATCTCGGGAAATAAAAGTACCCAGTTAGTACTTGAAGAGTGTTACCGGTTTGAGTTCTCAGGAAGTAAGACATTTAAAGAGAAGCTTGATTCTGTAAAGAGTCTTGCTTCAGGGAGACTTAAATCTGGGGCAACTCTTGAAGAAGTGCTTGAGCTCCTGATGGATGATTATCTAGAGAGACACTCACCTGAGAAGCGGGAGGAAAGACGTGAGGCTCGAAAGAAGAAGCTCGCTTCTAAGAAAGTACTCAGAGCTAAGCTTGCTAAGAAGCACCGCCGTGTTTCCGTCTCAAGACCTATTAAGGATAAGGTAATTGTACGTGATGGCTTTCGATGTACCTTTGTTAGCCAGGATGGAGTTAAATGTAATGCAACTAAGGGACTTCATCTTGATCATATTACTCCTCGGGGGAGAGGTGGGAGTAATTCGTTTCAGAATCTGAGAGTTCTTTGTGGGGCGCATAATCGGCTTGTTGCGGAACAGGTTTATGGGAAGGAGTTTATGGGACGGTTTTATTGAGGGTTGGAGGTGAGCGCTTGGGGTGTGGGTGCCTTTGAGGTAAATGTTTGGGAGGGTGAAAATGCCCCTACCCTCCCCGGTGATCATGATCCTTACACCCTGCAAACTCCGCCTCAAGGCGTGAAAACTGGTGCTTTGCAAGTACCTCCGTTGGGCATCCATCGGCAATCACGTGGTGATCAATTAAGACAAGTTTATCTGCTTGCTCAGCAAGAAGCTGCAGATCGTGAGAAACCATAAATTGCGTAAGATGGTGCTCATCTCGAAGCATCCGCAGAAGAGAATAAAGAAGTCGTCTCGTAGAAACATCTAACGAACTTGCTGGCTCATCCATGCAGAGTAATGTTGGTTTTTTTGCAAGCGCTCGAGCAATAGCTGCTCGCTGTTGAAGGCCATCGCTTAAATTGCCGACAAACTCATTTCGATACGGTGTAAGCTCTACTGCACCGATCGCCCAATCAACGATCTGTTGATCCTCTTTTGTCAGGAAACGGAGCGGCCCAACAATTTTATACCGAGCCATCTTCACCATTTCCGTAACAGTGACAGGAATCCCCTTTGCTACCCGGGTATTTTGCGGAACGTAACCAATTTGATTTCGTATTGAATGAAGCTTCTGCACCGGCACTCCAAGTAATGAGATCTGGCCGTGATTGAGAGGAAGAAGTCCCAACATGAGCTTAAGAAGTGTTGTTTTCCCACTCCCATTTGGACCCACAAGTCCGACAAGGGTATTTTTCTGAACAACAAAACTCACATCAAGAAGAGTGGGCGTATCCGTATAGGAATAACTCACCTTAGAAACCTTTATATATTCCTCGTCCACCTGTTCCACTCCCCCTACTTTGCCCTTAACGAGGTATTTTTTGCACGCCAAGCGGTTAGAGACCAGAAGAATGCCACGAGCGCAAAAACCACTCCAGAGAGAACAACAATCGAGGCACCAGGAGGAACATCGAGGCCGTATGAAAGAAATAACCCTACCGTACAAAGGAGTGCTCCAAGAAACCCTGCAACGAGTGGTTGCTTAAGTATCCCGATACGAATGAGAAAGGTCGTTGATGCAGGGATAACAAGTAGCGCACTAACAAGAATAATACCGACAATTCGAACAGAAATAACAATAACGATAGCAAGTAATGTTAGTAAAAAGTACGACATGAACTTTGTACGGTAGCCATCCACCTGTGCAACTTCTTCTTGAAAACAGATCGTCGTTAATTCCCTTCCATAGAGAACAATAAGCAGTAAGGTAAAGAGTGCTACTGCACTAAGAATCGCTACCTCCTTTGGACCCACCGCAACTAAACTCCCCACCAGGTAGCCAAGAAGGTCTTGTTGATATCCTGGCGCAAGTGCAATCAAAACTATCCCAAGTCCCATCGCTACAGGAAAAACGATCCCCACCGCAGTATCTTGAGGTACGCGATAACACTGATGGAGCCACGCAATAAACCAGGCGAGGATGATTGAAAAAACGGCCGCAGTAATGAGCGGATCAATCCCTGCAAGAATTCCGATACTTACTCCACACAACGTTCCATGCGAAATCCCCACTCCTACAAAAGAGAGCCGTTGGAGAACCACAAAGACACTTAAAACCCCACAGGTAAACCCCACAAGGACACCTGCAAGCAACGCTTGTCTTCCAAAATTTACGTCTAAAATTCCTGTCCAATCCATACTGAGATCAATCGATTAGGTCATTTACCTGATAGTTTATGATAATCTTTGCTTTATTTAGCTTAACAAGTCCAATTAAAGAGTGAGTATTGCTTATTAGCAATATAATAAAAACTAGCCAAAATAAGGAACCGTGGCTACAATTTGGTCATGAAGAGAGGATTTTATGACGATACTCCTTCTATCTCTGTAGTGAGTCGTGTCTCCGGTTGCTTACGAAAATGATTACTGTTTTCGTCATAGAAAGTAAGAAAAAGTAGAAGCATCACCATGACAAGTGACAAAGCATCACAAATCTGGAAGGACCTCCTCGGTGCTTTTGAGGAGAAGCTTCAATACAGTATCTTAGAACAAGCAAAATCAGTAGTGGATGTTGGCCTCGAAGGAAGCGAGCTCGTCTTAATGGTGGCCACAAACGAAGCGTTTGATTTTTTTAACGCGCAGGTTAATGAGCAACGAATTATTATCTTCAGCCGCCCAATTACCCATCTAGAAAAGATCACCGCCGTAAAGGTTGACGCTGAGCCTCTTCGGTAAGGGTTCTTTAACGCCTGTCGCTGAGCCCGGCGGCCGGGCCTCCCGACTCGCAACGACAGGACAGGAATAGAACGATTGTCTCTTAAAAAACTAGCTATTTTCTTGGTCTGCGTATCTTCTTCCATGCAAGCACTGGAACTCGAGGCTCCCCGTTGGTGTCTTTCGAGCTGCCACATGCCGCTTCCACGTAGCGGTTAAGCCCTAAGCGAAGATACTCAGGATTAATCCCCAGAGACTCACAGACTACGTCAAAACTAAACACATACGAGTGGTCTCTTGTATCTACCCATTCGCAAGCATCGTAAGCATTTGCTCGACGTTTTACCTTAGGCACAGTTGCTTGTGCAATATAGGCTTCAATGCCATCAGATAAGAGGGCTGCCATCAATTTTCTCTCCCCCCCACGAACCCCAGCTTCTTCGGTAGAGAAGAACTGGCTTGGTAACATAACATCTGGCTCTATCAGATTTGAAAGTGTGTCAGCTAAATAATCGGCCATACAATCTCATCTCCCATCGAACTTACAGACTCAGAACAACTTCTTTAAAACTCTTTGTCTGTTTCTTTGTTTCTCTCTCGATTCAATAAAACCCTGATAAAACCAGTTCCAACAGAACTTCATTACGGCTGAGCCTAACACCAACAATTTAAAAATCTAGAAAAATCTCCAGAACGAATGATCATTCTAGGCCGATTTTTAAAGATTTTTTTGATGATCTGATTATTTGCCTAAAACTGGAGCGATCATCAAAGCCAAAGCACTTCAGGTGAAGCAAACTCCTGCTCTCTTTCTATTCTTTGACTTCACTCTGCTGATGAAAGAGCCGGTATAAGGCAGGGAGAACAAAAAGTGTTAATACAGTCGATGAGAGTATCCCACCGATGACAACGGTTGCCAGAGGCCGCTGCACCTCAGCTCCTGCTCCCGTAGCAATCGCCATCGGAACAAATCCAAGAGAAGCAACAAGAGCGGTCATCAGCACCGGTCGAAGTCTCGTCATCGAACCTACGGTAATCGCTTCAATAAAAGGCATCCCCTCCTCACGAAGCTTCTTAATAAACGAGAGCATCACAAGCCCGTTTAAAACAGCTACTCCCGAGAGTGCGATGAAGCCAATTGCGGCTGAAACAGAAAGTGGAATGCCACGGAGAAAAAGTGCAAAAACCCCACCTGAGAGTGCAAGTGGAACTCCAGAAAATACGATCAATGCATAACGAAAACTCTTAAAGGTATAAAAAAGAAACATCATAATGAGACTAAGAGCTACCGGAACAATAACGAGCAGCCTCTTTCGGGCTGAAATAAGATGTTCAAATTGACCACCCCATGTTGTCCAATAACCAGCAGGAAGAGAGAGCTTGTGACGTAAAAGTTCTTCTCCCTCTGAAACAAAGCCCCCGAGATCTCGCCCTCGAACATTTGCCGTAACAACAACTCGTCTCTTGCCATTCTCTCTACTTATTTGATTGGGTCCTTTTATAAGCGCAATTTCAGCCACACTCGAGAGAGGGACAAAGGAGCGAAGTGGTTCGTCTTTATGGATGAGTGAGACAGTTTTTGAACTACTCTCACCCAATGGTTCAGGAAGCGGAATGGGGAGGCTTGATAGAGCATCAATATCAGAACGGATCTTCTCTGGAAGACGAACAACAATTTGAAAGCGTTTATCACCATCAAAAAGCTCTCCGGCGTTTTTCCCACCAATCGCCGTGGCAATTACCTCCTGTGCTTCGGCAATGTTAACGCCAAAGCGAGCGAGCTTACTCCGATCAAACTTCACACTGAGCATCGGCAATCCCGTAACTTGCTCTACTTTCACATCAGCTGCTCCCGGAATATCTTCTAAAATCTTCGAGATCTCCTCTCCTTTTTGAAGGAGCACTTCCATATCGTCACCAAACACCTTCACTGCAACATCACTTCGAACCCCGGCAATAAGCTCATTGAAGCGCATTTCGATAGGTTGTGTAAATTCATAATTATTCCCAGGGATATCCTGAACAGCCTCCTCGATTTCACTCACAAGCTCTTCTTTTGGGCGACGGGGATCTGGCCACTGATGACGAGGCTTGAGGATCACAAATCCATCAGCAACACTTGGCGGCATAGGGTCCGTAGCGATCTCGGCTGTGCCGATCTTTGTAAAGGTATGAGAAACTTCTGGAAATTTTTGAATTCGCTCTTCAAGAGCACGCTGCATCTCCACTGCTTGAGAAAGAGCGGTACCCGGAATTCTTAAAGCATGAAGGGCAATATCTCCTTCATCAAGACTCGGTATGAACTCTGTTCCAAGCCGAGTTCCTACCAGTAAGCTCATTACAAAAACTCCCACCGCAAGTAAAAGTGTCAGCAGAGGCCTTCCGAGAGAGAGAGATAACGCACGAAGGTAAAGATTTTTTAAGTATTGAATAACTGCTCCTTCTTTTTCGTTAATCTTTCCAGAAAGAAAGATCGCCACCGCCGCAGGAACAAACGTCACAGAAAGAACCATGGCTCCAAAAAGAGCGATCACCACCGTCATCGCCATCGGATGAAACATTTTTCCTTCAATTCCAGCCAGGGCAAAGATCGGCAGATAAACCACCATGATGATTAATTCGCCATACATCGTCGCCTGTCGTACTTCTTTTGCTGCTTCAAATACAAGCACAAAGCGTTCCTGAATGGAGAGGAGGCGCCCATGACGCTTTTGCTCTTCTGCAAGCCTTCGGATGCAATTTTCTACAATAATTACCGATCCATCGACGATCAGCCCAAAATCTAACGCCCCAAGACTCATCAGGTTCGCACTCACTTTGGTCGTCACCATTCCTGTTATCGTAAAAAGCATCGAAAGTGGAATGACAAGAGCAGTAATCAGTGCCGCTCGAACGTTTCCAAGAAAGAAAAAAAGAACTCCAATGACAAGAAGTGCTCCTTCAAAGAGGTTTTTTCCAACCGTATGAATGGTTTTATCAACAAGAGTGGTGCGGTCATACACGGTTTTTGCCACCATCCCCTTTGGAAGTGAACGGTTAACCTCTTTCATCTTTTCTGCTACCCGGTTTGATACCGTTTGGCTATTTTCTCCCATGAGCATAAAGACCGTACCCAACACGACCTCTCTCCCATCTTCGGTCGCAGCGCCCGTTCGAAGCTCCTCCCCCACTTCGACATCAGCAATATCTCGGATATAGATCGGCTTTCCCTCTCGTGCGGTAACAACAAGTCCTTCGATCTCGTTGATACTTGTTACCTGACCAGGGGCTCGAACGAGGTACTGCTCTCCATTTTTCTCTATATATCCCGCACCAACATTAGAATTATTCTGTGCAATAACTTCAACCAGATCATGGAGGGTAAGACCAAGCGCAAGAAGATGATTAAGTCTCGGTGTAACATGAAACTGTTTTTCAAACCCACCAATAGAGTTTACCTCGACAACACCAGGGACGTTACGTAACTGGGGTCTCACCACCCAATCCTGAGCGGTACGTAAGTCTGTTGGGGAGAAGCGCTCAACATCCGGGGTGTTTACATCGTTATCAACAGTATACATAAAGATCTCCCCAAGCCCCGTTGCAATTGGACCCATCGCTGGGGAGATTCCTTGAGGAAGCTTTTCTCTTACCTCTAGAAGGCGCTCTGAAATAAGCTGTCTTGCAAAGTAAATATCTGTTCCATCTTTAAAAACAACCGTAACTTGCGAAAGACCATAACGTGAAAGTGAGCGGGTATACTCAAGTAAGGGAAGTCCCGAAAGAGCATTCTCAATGGGAAATGTTAACCTGCTTTCAACCTCAAGCGGAGTGTACCCTGGAGCCTCGGTGTTAACCTGTACCTGAACATTGGTAATATCGGGAACAGCATCAATGGGGAGTCTTTGATAGTTAAAAATACCAACAACCACCATTACTGCTGTAAGAAGCATTACAAACCAGCGATGACTGATAGCAAACCGAATAAGGCGTTCAAACATAGTTTTGCTTCCGTTTTTTAGTGGTCATGACTAGCACCAGATTTCTCTATGTCAGCTTTGATAATAAAGCTGTTTTTTGAAACATAACGCTCACCTGCCGTTATACCCGAGAGGATCTCAATGTACTCTGCATCTTTTCTTCCCAACTCTACTGGTATCGCCTGAAACACATCTCCGTCGGTAAGATAGACGACATTCCAATCTCGAAACGTCTGTACTGCTTCGCGCTTTACAGCAACGGGAACCAAGTTTCCAACACTTGAGAGAACCCCTGAGACAAAAAGCCCTGGCCGAAGGGAACTCGTAGGATTTGGAAGCACTGCGCGAACTAATTTTGATTGGGTTGTTTCGTCAATAATTGGAGAGACATAGCTAATGGTTGCTGGAATCTCTTTTCCATCTCCAAGATCTACAGAGATTCTTTGGCCGGCTTCAATGGGACCAAAGTCATCTCGATAAAGTTGAAAGTCTGCCCAGATCTCTGAAAGGTCAGCAACCACAAAGATCTCTCTGGTTTCATTGACAAACTCACCCACCGTTGCATGACGAGAAATTACTATTCCCTGAACTTCTGAACGAATCTCATAGGATTGAAGGCTTTGGTTGCTTTCAACAACTGCGAGCACCTCCCCTTTTTCCACGCTCTCTCCCAGTTGCTTTTGAATCTTACGAATAATTCCTGGAAAACGAGGAATAAGATGTGCAACCTTATTTTCGTTAGGAAGAAGCTTCCCATACACCCGCGTGGTATTGGAGATCTCTTGTGGTCCAGCGATATCAAATCCAAGGACCGCAACGTTGAGCGCCTCTTTAGAAAGCTCGGTTCTCCCCTCATGTGATTCATAAGACCACTCAAACGTCTTTCCGTCATACTCAGCGAGAACCGAAATATCAAACGAATGGGGTTCTTCAACGATCTTCTGAGAAGTTAAGTAATCATGCTCAGAAACGAACTGGAACTCCTCTTTTTTACCACCAAAACGAGTCAGCGTGATCTTCACTTTAATATTCGCTCCATCGAGAGGTTTTCCCTTATAAAAAGGATACACCCGATACTGGGGGGGGGCGTTTGTTTCAAAGATTGTGATCTCTAGTGAAAGGTCATCTTGAGAGAGCAGCTTTCCGCCATGAGGTCCTTTTCCTGAGTCTTCTTTGTGTGTATCATGATCGTGAGATTTTTCGTGATCATGTCCGTGACCACCTCCCGCATGGCTGCTATTGGGAATAACCAAGGAGATAAAAACAAGAATCAAAAGAGTGTGCTTCATTATTGTTCCTTATTCTTTTACTTCGATCCTTTAACAAAACGACGTTTCCCTTCGCTCGCAACGACAGAAGGACCGTTCTTTTTGTTAGAAGCTCTCATGTTTTTTTTGCCTATATCTGCCTACCTAATAATATTGCAAGCTCAGAGCGCTCAGAACTTGCTTTCACCCAAAGCTCTAGTGCTTTTGATTGAGAATCAGTTAGTTCATCTTGTGTCTGCCACACCTGAAGAACTCCTCCTTGACCAGCATCAAGGAGCGCTTCAAAATTTTCTACCGCATTTTTTAGCGCTGGAACTACCTCTTTCTCAAAAACCTCGGCCTGCTCCAGAGTTGCTTTGTAACTTGAGATACGCAGGTTTAGCTGTTCGTTGAAACTACTTCCAAAAAAGAACCTCTGTTGTGTTTCTGCCGCTTTAAGCATGGCATTTCGTTTCATTTTTTCCGCTTGATTACTATCGTGAATTGGAAGTGCAAAACTTATGCCCACTCCAAAAAACTCTTTTTCATCGTCAGAATGTCTGTAGAGAATTTGTGGAGTAAGTTCAGGAAAAGCGTCCACTTTGGCAATTTGAGCTTGATGTTGGGCAACATCTCTGAGTAACTTCATTCGCTCCTGAATAGGAAGAGCTCCTTTTTCTGCAATCTTTTTTACCTCATCAAAAGATGTTTCAGAAAAATCAGGACGCTGAAGACGTCTCCCCTGAAGAGAAACACTCGAGAGCGACAAAAGCTCAGCCAGTCCTCTTTTTATCTCAGCTTCAACACCTCGTCTCTCCGCACCAAGTTTTGCAGTAGCCGCCACAAACAGTTGTTTTTCACCAAGACTAAACACTCCTGGAGATCCCGCACTTCCAAGCTTTTCTCTGACTTTATGTGCTCGATTTTCAGCCTCTTCTAAAAATGCTTTCTTCTCATTTAAACCCCACAGTCGAACGTATGAGAGATGAACCTTTTGTGTAAACTCAAGTAACTCCCGTTGTTGTTCTGCATGAGAGACCTTGGAGAGGAGTTCTGAAAGCGCTGAGCGAAGACCGAAAAAAGAAAGACGTACTGGTTGTGAAATACTCACCTCTACTTCTGAATCCCCCTTTTCGCCTTGATAAGAAACTGGAATATTTACGGAGGAAGACAGTTCCGGATTTTTCCACAGCTCAGTAGAGAAAGCTTCTGAAATTCCCTGTTGAAAATTTGCATCAATGCTACTTACCGCCGGACTTTTGGAAAGAGCTTCCAGTAAAACCTCTTCCAGGGAGATCGCACTTGTTTCAGCAAAAACTAAAGGGACATTGAGGGTAACAAAAAATAACTCAAGAATAATAAAAAACGATTTATTTTGCATATGTCTCCTGCATATACGTTGCCAAGGAAGATCATCGATGGATCTGTAATGTAAATTAAAGAACTCGACTAGAGCGTCGAAAAAGGTGGCGCATGAGGAGCAAGGGCAAGAGTAGCAATCAAGGTGGAAATAGAGGAGCTCTCGCTAAAAACACCTTCTCCCTTAAAAAGACTAAGCGGAGAAAGAACAACGCTAAACCACGAGGGCTCCCTCATCGGGAGAAGTAAGCCATGATAACGAAGGAGTTCAAACAATCTAATAACAGTAGAAGTTTCTAGTTTTGCTGCCGTTATTTCACAGCGGTGTTCATGTTGATGTTCTCCATCTGGAGAAGAACCGGGATCTGAATCTTGTCTATCATGATCTTCATTGTGGTGATGATGATGGGAAACAGGAACTCTCTCATGAGTATGAAGCTGCTCTGCCAGACAATAATGGCTACAAGCAAAAAGAATAAAACAAATAATTGATCCTACTAGCCGTTTCACGAATGCCGTAACGTATCTGTCAGTTAAACAGTTCTTTAGTCGGTCATTAACACATATTTCTTGAGAGTGCTATTTGTAGGGCCTTACGCTGCGTCAAAATCGATAGCTTCCGTCAGGGGTGGTCGGGAAATACGGCGCTTTGCCTCTTCCGCACGGAGCGCAAGTGCAGAATGGGTCTTATAGAGACGGGTAAGTTGATTGAGATGGTCAATTGTTTGAGTAATTAACCGCGCAGCATCTCCCTCGGCAACACCAGAGAGAAAGAGAAGCGAACGAAACTCCTGCCAACTTTCCGCATGCATCCAGGTAACAACCGTATACGCTGCGCCTGGTAACACCGATAACGTATCCACAATTCCAGGCATTGCCGTAGCGCGGACACGAGAAACAATCGCCGTTAAGCGCTCAATATCTTCTCCAGAGAGAAGACTTTGCTTTTTAGGATTTAAGTACTTTCGATGCGCGTCTCCAGCAATAGAAGAGACAACAGAGACAAGATACTCAGCAGAAACATTTTCTAACATTTTTGACTCAATAATTTCTGCGAGTTCAAGAACAAGACTCGTGCACAGGTTTGCAGCCCAGTACCCTTTTTCAGAAAGTTGCATCTCCTGAATATACCCAAGTTGGTGCAGCCCCGTAAACGAAGAATCCAGAAGAGAGAGCTGACGCATTCGAAACTCCTCTGCTTGCCTTCGTAGACGCTTTACTTTCTTTCGAAGTTTCTTTACCTGTCGTGAAGTTCCTTTTCTGGCTGAAGACCCCTCGAACTCCTCATCTGATTCGTCCTCACCACTATCGTCTCGATCACTCGGCTCCGGATGAGACACCTCTTGACTAACATTTTCGATCCCCTTTTCCGAAGCACCAATTTCCTTCTCCAAAGTATCTGCCTCTTCAAGAAGTGCTTTTGCCTGCTTCTTATCGACAAAGGAAGCAAGACTTCGCTCTACGGTAAAACGAAGGTCATCAACATTTCGATACCTTAAGAGATTGAGTACCGTGCTTGGGCTTGGAAAATAGGAAGAAGCGAGTGGCTCTGGAGGTTGCTTGGCAATTTGGGAGAGCATTCGTCCATCACAAAAAGGTCCAGGTGCCGCAATACAAAAACCCACAGCATCCTTTCCCCTTCGACCTGCGCGTCCAGACATCTGTTGAAACTCTGTAGCAGTAAGAGATGCAAATCCCTCCGCTCCTCGCCGGGAGAGTGCTGTGATCACCACGGTTCGTGCGGGAAAATCTACTCCCGCAGCAACCGTTCCGGTGGCAACAAGTACTCGCAACACTCCTCGGGCCATTAATTCTTCAAGAAGAAGCCGCCACATCAAAAGTTGACCTGCATGGTGAGCCCCAATTGCGGTACTGACAAGCGCGTTATAGTGCGGATGGGTAGTAATCAGTTCGTGATCCATCTCATAACGAGCCATTACCTCATGAATCATTAAGCGGAGTTTTCGTTGCTCCTCTGCAGGAATACGAAGACTTCTGTTTGTTGCGCTCCGTTGTGCATCGATATCACACTGATTTCTTGAAGTTCGAAACACGATTGCCGGGAGTAATCGGTGCCTTTCTAGCTCATGAATAATATGTGCAATGTGAACTTCGCCTCTCATAAACTAATATCGTCCCCTCCTCCGCCCTGGTCGAAGGAATGGTTTTCTTTCATAGAAGTGAACCACCTCAGGAATGACCCGACCTTTATGATCCTCTAACGGGATGACTCCGTACTCTGGATGCAGAAATCCAAGACGTAATTCCACCGGACGTTTTGCAACTTGAACGATCTTCACCTCGCGGTGGCGAATTTCATAGATCCATTCAGCGATCTCTCGAGAATTTGAAATCGAGGCAGAAAGCATAAGAATCGCAGAGGAGCGTGGAGAGAGAATAATACTCTCCTCCCAAACAGCCCCCCGTTGAGGATCGGCTATATAGTGGAACTCATCGAGCACCACCAATGCGTAGTTTTCCGGAGAACGGTAGAGCTCATTTCGATAGATCTCAGTGGTGGCAACGACAATACTTGCATCGCCTTCAATTTTTCGGTCTCCCGTAAGAAGTCCCACACGAAAGGTTTCTCCAAAACGGTGTTTAAACTCAGTATACTTCGCATTGGAGAGCGCTTTGAGAGGAGCGGTATAAATCGCTCTCCCACCACGCTCAATGATCCTCCGAATAGCTTCCGTAGCGATATAGGTCTTTCCAGCACCGGTGGGGGCGATAACAAGGGTATCAAAACCCTCCTCCAGATAACGAATAGCTTCAAGCTGAAATGTATCGGCAACAAACGGTACTTGCTCCGGAACTCCGATCCCTTCAAGAAACTCCTCACGAGCGGCATGAATATGTTTTCTATCTTTTGTCACAAAGCCTCACCGAGAAAACTGACCGAAATGACTGTTTGGCAAAGCAATATGATTTGAGAAGTGCTTGGAGACATTCTATCCTGCGGAAACTTCTTGAGGAAAATCATAGCGCGTAGAGAGAAACTCTAATACCCGCGCTGGAGCGTCGCTAGGAATCTTCTTCGGCGGTAAATCACAAACAATTTTTCCATTAAAGAGACCAAGTATCCGATCAACATTTGGGAGCAATCTTCTAATATCATGGCTGACCATAATTATTGTCGGCGAATAGCGTTTATGGAGCTCTTTCAAGAGATTCATGATCGTACTTGCCGCAACCGGATCAAGCCCTCCAGTAGGATCGTCAAGAAAGACCACTTGTGGATCTGCGACAAGTGCCCGCGCAATTCCTACTCTTCGTCTCATTCCACCACTCAATTGGCCTGGATATTTTTTGGAAGCGGCTGCTAACCCCACGTCAGAAAGTAACGAAGCTGCCTTCGCGTATGTTTTGTTTCGAAACTCGGTTGAGGGTCTCACCACTTTGGAAAACAAAGGAAAGGAAACATTTTCAAGAACCGTCATCGAGTCAAAAAGAGCACCTTCCTGAAAGAGGAACCCAACACGTAAGTCATCATGTGCTTGGAGGGGTTGATCTTCATAATGCACCTGCCCCTGATCAGCTTCAATAATACCGCCAAGGATCTTTAGGAGAACACTCTTCCCCCCACCACTTGGCCCAACCAGTCCAACAAACTCACCATTCTTTAGCGAAAAGGTGACCCCGTTGAGCACAACATTTTTTCCAAAGGATTTTTTAATATTGAACACTTCGATCATCGAAGTCTAACCCCGAAAGCATTGGCAACGAAATTTTAGCTTTCTCCCACTTGCCCGTACATAAATACTCATCCCACTGAGAGAGGACCTCGTTTACTTCCTCAAGAGTTCGTAAGCTACAAAGCATCCGTCTCACTGCTGCTGAACCTCTCACGCGCCGCGTCATTTGGGAAGCCAGTTGTTTAAATCTCCCCATGACCGCTTTTGCAGGAAGCTCTTTTATCAGAAGCTCCAAGTAGCGACGAAGAACCACTATTACCTCTCGATCGTCCCGAGAAATGAGCCTGCTCCCTGTAGACTGCGCATGAATTTCAGAAAATATCCACGGATTCACTAAGGCCTGTCGACCGATCATTACCCCAGCAACACCTCGCTGGAGTCCAGAAAGAGCGCTCTCGTAATCAACTATATCACCACTGCCAATAACCGGAATCTGCACGCTTCTTGCCACCTCGCTAATGATCTCCCAATCCGAAAGCCCTCGGTAAAGCTGTGTCCGAGTTCTGCCATGGATGGTCAGCATTGAGATTCCTGTCTCTTCTGCCATCTTTGCAACTTCTACAGCATTTTTTGAATTCTCATCCCACCCACTGCGAATCTTTAAGGTAACAGGAATAGATACCGCAGCAACTACGGTTTCAAGAATTTTTTTCAAATGCTCCGTTTGTCGCATCAGTTCACATCCCCCACCTCGCCGAACAACTTTTGGCACGGGACAACCACAATTGATATCCAAAATTGCAGCCCCAGCCTCTTCTGCCATTTTTGCAGCATCCGCCATTCTCACCAGATCGTGTCCAAAGATCTGAATCGAGATCGGCTCTTCTTCAGGAGTAAAACTCATCATTCGCAGTGATTGTGCATTTTTTCGAGTCAACGCTTCAATACTGATAAACTCCGTCACCATCAAACCTACCGCATCTGCGTTTAGCTCCTTAATCAGCTGACGAAAGCAGGAATTCGTGATTCCAGACATCGGCGCAAGGACAAGATTGGTCTTGAGTTGAACATTTCCAATGTTGATGGGAGAGACAGTATTCGGTACGGAGTGCATTTACTTAAGTCGGGTAATTTCTACATGTAGTGATTAAAAATTAAATAACGCAGAGGATAAAAAATCTCTATTCTTTACTCTGCGTTCCTCCGCGTCCTCTGTGTCCAACAAACCTGGCGCCGTTTATACTTGGTACATTCTTCTAGAATTATCTTATCTTTTTTCTCCGTCCAAACAACGACGCACCTCACGGGCAAGTTCTTCTACCAGAAATGGCTTCTGAATGAAACCTCGACCCCCTGCTTGAAGAATCTGACGGGTCCGGCGCTCACTGGCATACCCTGAGGCGATTAACACCCGTGCGCCACTGTCGATCTCCCGAAGCTTCTGAAACACCTCTTCCCCTGGCATCTGTGGCATCATCATATCAAGAATCACAAGATCGTATCTTGTAGCGGCCTTCTTAAAATATGTCACCGCTTCCTCTCCGCTCTTTGCAACTTCTACTTCATATCCAAGATGCTCAAGACTCCGCTGGATACTCATCCGCACTGTCTCCTCATCATCAACAACCAAGATGCACTCCCTCCCGCGAGGAATAGATTCAAGAGCCGGGGTTCGAAGATACTGGGGCAAGAACACCTCAAAGGAGCTTCCTTTTCCAACCTCGCTCCTTACCTCAATGACTCCCTGATGCGCTTGAACGATAGAATAGACGGTAGCAAGCCCTAAACCGGTCCCTTGATGGAGTTTGGTTGTAAAGAACGGCTCAAAAATCCGCTCTTTTAAATGAGGAGGAATTCCCATTCCGTTATCGGTAACACGGAGGATCACGTAAGAACCTGGCTCTAAATCTTCTGGAAGATCTCTACTCTCTTTATTAACCTTCACCCCTCCCATCTCCACAGAGATTTTGCCTCCCTCTGGCAACGCATCACGAGCGTTTACCAAAAGATTCATCACGAGCTGGCCAAGCTGACTTTCATCCCCAGTAACCAGCCGTTCATCGCCATCACTCAAAACTTCAATCGCCACATTCGCAGGAATCGCCGCTCGAAGCAGATTCACTGCCGCAGATACTACAAACTCAAGATTAACGGGCTCAACCACTCGTCGCTCATCTCGAACAAAACCAAGAATTTGCTGAGTCATCGTAGTTGCACGTCGTGCACCATCTTCAATTGCGTTCAGTGAATCCTGTAAGGTTTTATTGTCAGGAACTGAAAGTCGCAGACAGGTGATATGGCCTAAAATGCCGGTGAGAATATTATTCAGATCGTGAGCAACACCACCGGCAAGGATACCGAGAGATTCAAGTTTCTGGAGTTGAACAGTAGGTCTTGCTTTCCTTTTTTTCTCCATTGAAGTTCGTCTTTAAAAACCGCTCGATTCGTTACACCAATTGAGCCCCCCTGATTGAATCACCCGAGTGACTCATCTCGTAACGGCGGCATAGTCATCGCAAATTATATAAACGTCAAAATACCTCAACAAATTAAACCTAATCTAACAGGCAGTTCTATTATTATACAGAAAATTCTGCCTTAATCGGGTAATATTGTCCTCTTTGGCTAATTAAATTTTATCTCCATTGTATTTAACCATACCGGTCTGAGTATCAAAATTTGTGCTCCAAAAAAGTGTTGCGTAACGGCTCGATATCTCATAATCGCTTTAATATAGGATACTTGTCACGCTATATGCGTTGGCAAAGGGGGAGGATTTTTATATTAGTTCTCCACTGAAAAAACGTAAGAATTGTAAGAACGCTACCTGGTGTAGAACTTGCATACGTTTTAAGGAGAACGCAGTGGTCTAGCTGTTTGCGTTTAAAAAGATGTTGTCGTAGTAGGCGTTAGCAACGGTGGTTGTAGCAGTAATTTTAAGGAGTAGGACATGGCGGAGTTATATCGTGGTGTAATTAAGTGGTTTAATGATGCTAAGGGCTTCGGCTTTATTGAGCATGAAAACGGAAAAGATGTCTTTGTGCATTATTCCGTAATTGAGCAGGAGGGTTTTAAAACCCTAAAAGACGGTGAAGAAGTTGAATACGAACTCAAAGAAGGCGAGAAAGGTCTTCATGCGACAAAAGTAGTAAGAGTAAACGCACCGAAAGTAGTTCAGATAATTCAAGCAATAGATGGCGATGCTACTTCTCTTGAAGCCACAGCTCTTGAAGGTGGAACTCAGATGGCGATCGAAAAAATTCGAGATCAGAAAGAAGAGCAGAACGAAGATGGGATCTCCTTTCCACTCGATGGCAGCGCTTCTTCCTCCCTGAGTGTTTCTTCAGAAGAAGCGAAGTAGAACGACTATTCGCTATTTTCCCCCTCCCTTCTTACGAAGGAAGAGGGGGTGATTTCTCGTTATATTTTAAAACCTTACTCTCCTACAAATCCGCCATTCTTCTTCTCATCAAGTAGTTTTGCTCCGATGCCGACCCAATAGAAGGCTTTTTGCAGTTTAAAAAAGCTTTCGGTCGGCTTTTAGGAGTAAGGTTTTGGCTGTTTCGAGTAGTATTTGCTCTTTTTGTAGTCGAGTTGTTTGTGCAGTAAGAAGTACAACGCTACCTGCCCTTTTGGTGGTGTTCCTTATTGCCTCACCTTCTTTTGCAGCTCCAAAGGTCGTTCCTGGAGAGTATCTCGTTAAGTTTCGCCCCCAATCACAATTGCAAGCGCTCACCTCTCTTTCTCAAAGTCAGATGATGCAAGCCCTCAGCGTTGAGAGTGTCAACAAAAACGCCCTCACTGGTGCGGAGCTTGTAACCACGATTCAAGGAAAGACTCTCAACGATCAATACGCAAAAGAGCTTCTTGCAAAAGGAATCGTTGACTACATAGAACCAAATTACATCGTATCTATCGATGCAAATCCTAACGACTCTCGATTTTCCGAGTTGTGGGGATTACATAACACCGCCCAAACTGGTGGAACCAATAATGTCGATATCGACGCACCCCAGGCATGGAACATCACAAAGGGATCAAACTCTATCGTCGTAGGAATCGTTGATACTGGAGTTAATTACAACCATCCAGATCTTACAAACAATATCTGGGTAAACCCTGGAGAGATTGCAGGAAACGGTATTGATGACGATCACAACGGTGTCATTGATGATATTCATGGATACAATGCTCTCAATAACAGTGGAAATCCCCTCGACGATCACAGCCATGGCAGCCACTGTGCTGGAACAATTGGTGGAGTAGGAAACAACAATAGTGGCGTAGCGGGTGTAAACTGGAACGTAAAGATCATGGCTCTGAAGTTCCTCTCTTCCTCTGGTTCAGGAACCACTGCCGATGCGATTAAGGCGATAGAATATGCCGTGCGCATGAAAAACAAAGGGGTAAATCTCCGAGTATTAAACAACTCCTGGGGAGGTGGCTCTTACTCAGCCGCCCTTGAAGATGCGATTACCTTAGCTCAAAATGCAGGCATACTTTTTGTTGCCGCAGCAGGAAATGCAGGCCTTGATAACGACGCAATTCCTAATTATCCATCAAACTATCCAAATCCAAACGTGATCTCTGTAGCCGCGGTTGATCATGATGGTAACTTAGCAACATTTTCTAACTATGGATCTTCGAGTGTTGATCTTGCAGCCCCGGGGGTAGATATCCTCAGCACCGTTCTCTCTAATCAATATGCCTCTTACAGCGGCACCTCTATGGCCACTCCTCACGTTAGTGGAGTTGCCGCACTTGTCTGGGGAAGAGAGCCCGCATTGACGGTAACTCAACTTAAAGATCGGCTGATAAACACCATAAAACCACTCTCTACTCTGAATAACCTCATGGCTTCTCCGGGTATAGTAAATGCTTATAATGCTCTAACAAGCAGCATTGCTCCCCGTCCTCCAACTCAAGCAATGATTCGTTACTCAAAGAAAGGAACCTCCTTTAATTACGACTCATCTTTTGGAACTCGTGTCCTCAATGCTGATGATGGATATGTGGGGGTAAATTTAGGATTCTCATTCCCGTTTTATCGAGAAAATTTTCGACGAATCGCTATTTCTTCAAATGGTCGTATCGTTTTTCTTACAGCAAATGAGGCCGTACCAACAACTCCCGATTATGCAAACCGTATTAACTCTGGAATCAGCCCTTTTCATGACGATCTCTATCCCCCTTCACCAGAACTCGCCGCTGGACAGGGTGGAATCTGGTTTAAAACAACGAGTCAAAGCGCCACGATTACCTGGGTCATGATCAATTACGCAAAACGGTTCACAACAAGCCCTCAAGCGCTTCTTAAATTTCAATTAAAAATCTTTAAAAGCGGCGCAATACAGATGCACTATCTTGATACGTACGTCGGTGACGCGGATTATGATTACGGAGCAAGCGCATCTGTAGGAATTGCCCCTCCATCAGGGGTTGCCGGTGAAAAGCTTGAAGTTCTCCATAACCTCAGCGTTCCTTCCTCGGTGGGAAACAATAAAGCACTTGATTTACGAATTGCGACACAAAGTGTTCGCAATGACTTCGATGGTGATGGAAAGAGCGATATGATTGTCTTTCAACCTTCCCGCGGCATGTGGCACATTCGCACTTCATCCTCTAAGTTTGCAAAAAGTGGGGACAAGAAATATCAACTGGGCCTCCCCCTCGATATCCCCCGAGTCGGTGACTATGATGGAGATGGAAAAGCGGATCTCTCCGTATGGCGACCAAAAAGTGGGATTTGGTACTTTAGAAAATCTTCCACATCTTATCAGCAGATCACGGCAATCCAATGGGGACTTCCTGGAGATCAACCGATTGTCGGCGATTTTGATGGTGACCGACGTAGTGACATCGTTGTCTACCGCCCATCAAAGGCAACTTTCTATGCGCTGATCTCTTCTGGAAACTTTAATCGAACCAAAGCCCTTCAGGGAAAGAGCGAAGCTGTACGCACGGTTTCCTTAGGAACAACTCATGCGCGTCCGCTTGTTGGAAACTTTTTAAGCGATGGCGCAGATGATTTTATGACCGTGTTAAGCCCATACCAATACTGGATGGCAAAAGATCAAAATGGCTCCTCAGCCAGCTTCTCTGCGTGGGGCACAGAGGGAGACCGAGCATTAAGTTGTGACTGGGATAACGATGGAAGAAGCGATCGGGTGGTTGTCCGCACGAATCAGAATCACACACTTGATTGGTATATTGCAACCGCAGACCACCGAGTCTATACGTTTAATTTCGGTTCCATGGGGGATATTCCCTCTTGCGATCGAGACTACAACGGAGACTCAAAGAGCGATCTCGCCGTCTTTCGACCGTCCACCGCATCATGGTATTTTTATTACTCCTCATGGGCACAGGCAGATCCAAAAAATAAAGTCCTCCACCGTAGTTTCGGTCGACCAGGGGATATCGTGCTCTAGATTGGCTTACTCCCCTCTCTTGCTCTGTTGATCATCTGCTCTGTTTCATAAATATAGCGCCTAAAACTGCTTTCAAAGTAACTTTTTATAAAATAGAGCAACAGAGCGAGAGAGGGGTATTAACCTTGTGAAAATCTCATAATTACTGCTATACTCCCCCTTCCGTTTTCTTAGTTATCTGATTAAAAATTTCAATTACTACTTCGGATGGGAAAGAGTAAAAAAAAACGCGTTGGGTTAAAGCTTTTTATCCAAGTGCTTGTCAGCGCAGTTTTTTTACTCCTCATATACCGACATCTTGATTACCATGCGGTCTTTCAAACGCTAAAGACCGTCTCATTTTCAACAGCGTTACTGCTCACCCTACTCTATACCTTTGGACAGGTGCTTTCTGCCTTCAAGTGGGAGGTGTTGGTGTCAAATGTAGGAATTCATCGATCCCACCGAGAGATTATCAAGGCCTATTTTTTTGGAATGTTTATCAACAACTTTGGCTTAGGAACACTGGGGGGAGATGTTGCCCGAAGTGTCGCCCTCCACCCTCGAAAGGGAGAACGAGCAGCCTCACTTGCTACCGTTGTGGCTGACCGGATATTGGGGCTTACTGTTTTAATGGCGATCGGAATGGCTTCAATCATCGTTGTTCGACCACCACACTTCGGCGCGATTTCAGTAGTTGGCGCAGTGCTTGCATTTTTTGCGCTTTGTTTTGGCTGGTGGGCAGGTCCAAAGTTATTAACCCGTATCTTCCCAAAGGGTCATTCCTTTGGCGCAATGGCACGACAGATCGCAAATGCATTCCCCCATAATCCTCGACCATTGTTTGTCGCCACTGTTATCTCGATATTTTTTCACCTTACACAGATCTTTATGCATATCATCATTGCCAAGGAGATCGGAGCAAACCTCTCAATTGGCTACCTCTTTGCCATTGTGCCCCTGGTAAACATCGCCTGTTCTCTTCCGATTAGCGTCAATGGCCTTGGTATTCGTGAGGCGATGTATGTGTTGTTCTTCTCTCCGCTACAAGTTCCCAACGAAACTGCCGTTGCCTTTGGAGCAATTTGGATTCTTATCGTAACCCTCGTCGCTGCGGTCGGTGGCCTCTTAGTCGCTCCAACAACAACGCTGTATGTAGAAGAAGAATCTCTTGAAGAAGAGATTCCAACGATGGAAATTGGGAATGAGGAAGAGTTTGAACGAACCGTTGCAAATAAAGATTTTTGAGCTCTTCAAATGCTGTGATGTGCAGCCGGTCTCTATTTCATAACGTAAATAAGTAAACAGCAGATCAATGATACAAGTCACTGGACTAACAAAAACGTACGGCGAGCAAGTAATCTTTGAAAACATAAGCTTCACCGTCAATCAGGGGGAACGAATCGGCATTGTCGGTAAAAATGGTCATGGAAAATCAACCCTTTTTCGGATCATTCTTCAAGATGAAATGCCAGATAGTGGCACCCTCTATATCCCTGAGGATTACTCTTTAGGACATCTCTCCCAACATCTGCACTTTCAAAAGCAAACCGTACTTGAAGAAGGTTGCTCTTGTTTAGAAAGTTCAGATCGTGATCAAAGTTACCGCGTAAAAACAATTCTTCACGGTTTAGGATTTGCTGATGAAGATTTTCAAAAATCCCCCATGAATCTTTCTGGAGGATTTCAAGTGCGACTAAACCTGGCAAAGTTACTCATTACGCAGCCACGGATGTTACTCCTTGATGAACCAACAAACTATCTTGATATTGTTTCTCTGCGCTGGCTCTCTCGTTTTTTACAAAACTGGAGAGATGAACTGATGATTATTACCCATGACAGTGAATTCATGGATGCGGTAACAACACATACGCTGGGAATCCACCGAAAAAAAATAAAAAAGATCGCCGGTCCAACAAAGAAATACTATGAACAGATCGCCCTTGAGGAAGAGATCCATGAGCAGAGCAGACTCAATCAAGAAGGGAAACGAAAAGAGGTTGAAGAGTTCATTGAACGCTTCCGCGCCAAAGCCTCAAAGGCACGAGCAGTTCAATCTCGCGTAAAGGCACTTGAAAAGATGGGGCAAATTGAGAAACTAGAAACAATTAATTCCCTTGATTTCTCTTTTCGAGCGTTGCCTTTTTCAGGAAGGTGGCTCTTAGAGGTAGAGAATCTCTCCTTTGCCTTTAAAGAGAGCGAACCGTTAATTCAAAATCTCACCTTCTCTGTTTCAAAGCATGACCGAATTGCTGTTATTGGAAAAAACGGCAAAGGAAAAACGACCCTTCTTAATTTACTTGCTGGAGAACTAACCCCCAAAAGTGGAACAATCAAATCCTCAAGCAATTTAAAATTTTCCTACTTTGGACAAACAAACGTCTCTCGTCTTGATGAAAATAACACGGTTGAAGATGAGATCTTAAGTGTACAGCCGGAACACAACAGAACGATCGCTAGATCCATTTGCGGGGCGATGATGTTTGAAGGGGATCTTGCTTTAAAAAAAGTAAAAGTTCTCTCTGGAGGAGAAAAAAGCCGAACACTTCTTGGAAAAGTGCTTACCACTCCGTCAAATCTCCTCCTTCTTGATGAGCCAACAAATCACCTCGATCTTCAGTCAACAAACGCTTTCAGAAAAGCGGTAAAAAACTTTCCCGGTGCCGTGATTATGGTTACCCACAGCGAGGTTATGCTCCATGAACTTGCGACCCGACTGATTGTCTATGATGGGGGGAAAACTGCGATGTTTGAGGGTAGTTATCAGGATTTTCTCACTCGCATCGGGTGGCAAGATGAGCTTGAAGAGGAGATCGCAAAACCAAAAGAAGGTTCCTCCGTAAATAAAAAGGAGCTTAGAAAAATCCGTGCAGATATCATTACTCGTCGTTCAAAAGCGCTTACTCCCCTCAAACAAGAGATCTCTGAGCTAGAAAGTGAGATCATGAAGCTTGAGCCTCTCATTGAGGAGGAAACGAAAGCCTTAATTGAGATCTCCAAGGAAGGTTTTGGAGAGGAAGCTTCAAAACTCTCTCGTTCCATTCATGCAAATAAAACAAGGATCGAAGAGCTCTTTAGCGAACTAGAAGATCTCAGCAGCAAACAGCAAGTTCTCCAAGAACAGTTTGAAAAAGAGCTTGCTGCACTGAGTTAAAGGCAATCTATTTCAAAAATAGGAACGCTTCGCTCGCAACGACAGAGTAGTGGTCTAATACACGCTACGTGGACTGTATAGATAGCAACAAAGAGAAGCTTGCGTTGTTTGAATGATTTTTTAAAACAACAGATCTCGATAAAGTTCGGCGTTGTCTAAGCACCTTCCAGCTCCCATGACTACCGCGGTGAGGGGATCTTCGGCGACGTGGATATTTAATTTAAACTCCTCTTGAAAGCGAAGTCCGATATGATTCAAAAGTGCTCCGCCGCCGGTGAGGCAGATTCCGTATTCAACGATATCTCCTGCTACCTCGGGCGGAACCGCTTCAAGGGCGCTGCGAATACCCCCAAGAATTCCAGACATAACATCCTCAAGCGCGTATCGTGCTTCTTTTCCTGTGATGGTCACTTCAGCAGGATGGCCATCGGTAAGACTTCGTCCCCGAATAGTAATCTGTTGTGAATCGCCTTTGGAGTGCACGCTCCCGATGGTTGTCTTAATCACCTCAGCAGTAGTTTCCCCTATTAGTACCCGGTGTTCACGACGAACGTACTGAATGATCGCTTCATCAAAAGCATCTCCCCCAACACGTAAGGAGTTTGCAAAAATAACATCTTTTAAACTAATCACTGCGATATCGGTGGTTCCTCCACCGATATCCACAATTAAGCTTCCTACCGGTTCTGTAATCGGCAATCCACAACCAAGCGCAGCCGCCATCGCTTCATCAATAAGACGAACTTCCCTTGCTCCAACACTCTGACCGGAGTCGCGAATCGCTCGCTTTTCTACTTCAGTAATACTTGCTGGAATGCCAATAACAATTCGTGGCTTTACAAGACAAAACCGGCGTTGATTTGCAGCGCGAAGAAAGTGATCAAGCATCGCTGAGGCGATATCAAAATCGGCAATAACCCCTGCGCGCATCGGTCGTAGCACCCGAATCCCCTCCGGGGTGCGCCCGAGCATCTTTTTTGCCTCAGCTCCAATCGCTACAACTTTTTTCTGGTTGCCATCCTCTTTTATCGCCACCATTGAGGGTTCGTTAAGACAGATTCCTTGTCCCTTTGCATAAACCAGGGTGTTAGCAGTACCGAGGTCAATGGCTAAATCTGGAGCAAATATCCTAAACATGAGCTGCTTTATCGGAATTAAGCTTTGATATGTCTTCGTTGTAACCGTTCACGTTATATAGCCAAGAGAACCACGTTAGGCTAATAATACTTTCCTTAAATTCTTAGTGCTTCAACGCACTTTTTGATGCTCAGCATAAAGAAGAAGGACCTTCTATGGATATAAAAACAGTGGCAGTAATTGGCGCAGGTCAGATGGGAGGCGGTATTGCTCAAGTCATGGCAACGGCTGGCCTTGAAGCACGGCTCTTTGATGAGCGACCGGGAGCAGCGACCTCCTGCCTTGAACAAATTGGGAAGCGACTATCGCGACTGATCGAAAAAGGTTCGCTTACAGAACAAGAGCGGACAAAGATCTTCTCCTCACTTAAAGCTGTCGATTCCCTGGAGAAAGCATCTTCTGTTGATCTGATCATCGAAGCCATTGTTGAAGATGAGAATGTTAAGCTTACGCTCTTAAAAAAGCTCGATTCGCTCTGTAATAAACAAACGATCTTTGCAAGTAATACCTCTTCAATTTCCATTACAAAACTCGCTCAAGGAACAACGCGAGCAGAAAAAGTAATCGGTATGCATTTTATGAACCCCGTTCCCGTAATGAAGCTTGTGGAGATCATTCGGGGGCTTCAGACAAGTGATCAAACCTACGAAGCTATCTACTCGCTTACAAAAAAGCTTGATAAAACTCCGGTAACCGCAAAACGTGACTATCCAGGATTTATCGTCAACCGCATCCTCCTGCCAATGATTAACGAAGCTGCCTTCGTGCTCATGGAGGGGATTGCCACCCCAGAAGATATCGATCAAGCGATGATGCTCGGCACAAATGTGCCGATGGGCCCACTGACACTTGCTGATTTTATCGGTCTTGATACGTGTGTCTCGATTGCGAAGATCTTCCACAAGGAACTCGGCGACGACAAATACCGACCCTGTCCGCTGATGGTTAAATATGTCGAGGCGGGTTGGTTAGGACGTAAAACCGGTCGAGGGTTTTATGTCTATGAGAAGAACTAGCCTACTCTCTGGTATCTGTTTCTTCTCTGCGTTCTTTGTGCTGTGAATGCTTTTTAGATGAACACAGAGTTTCACAGGGTTACACAGAGTTGGGAGTCGGCAAAATCCTATACCTTTCCATTTAAACTCTGTGTAACCCTGTGAAACTCTGTGTTCAATCAAAAAGACATCACTAATTCTGTTATTTACCCACCCTTAAATAATCCGTCGCCCTTTTAGCAACTTTTTCCAAAAAGAAACGACTACAAGAATGAAAGCCCTAAAATGCTTATAACCCATTTTTGTCATAGGAAATGTTATGGAACCACTACGAGGGACCACAAGCCCAAACTTCTTTAGCTCCTCTCGAATTGAGCAATCACCTCTTCAGGGTGCGCCCGATCTCAACTCTCTACCGGCTCAGCAAGGCCTCTTTCGTGACCCAGCCTCAGAGCTTAATGCGCTTGCTGCTTTGATTTCTAAGGAGAACCTTTTATCACCGCAAACGGTTGGTCTTCTTTCTCGACTCGGAAACTCCCTTGGGTTTCTACGAGGAGTAGCATTTGAAAAATTGCCGTTATTAGAAAATATCATTCAAGAGATAGATCGTTTCCTCTTTGAACCTCTGACTCTTGCAAAGGGTAGCGCAACCGCAACCTCTCTCAATGAACTGCTCTCTCAATTAAGCGCAGAGGAGCTTCGAGGTTTTGCTCAATCTATTGAGAACAATCCAGCGCTCAATCGAATAAATGAAATCGTTGAAATTCTTGAAAATTCCATCACTTCGCTCGGAAAGAGAGTTGATGACTTCATTGGAAAAACGGCTCTAACGAAAACACTCAACGACCTCCTTGAAGGGTCCTCTCCAAAGACAACACCAACGGAGCTTTCTCCCCAAGCACTCCTGCGCCTAGAAACCTCTTCTCTTTTCTCTCTTGATCGCTTCTCTCAAAGAGCAGCACGCATGAATTACGAGAAAGCCCCCCCTCCTACAGCGCTTCCCTATGAATCAAAAGAAAAGGAGTCAAAAGAAAAGAAGAATCGATCCACAAAGAGATCCTCCCTTTCCTCCTTTGTTAAGGGGTTGTATCAAAAAGTTCGCTCGCTTCTTTCCAAGATTGCTTTTAAGCCACTCATTTCTGAGAACTAAAACGTTCGCTACACCTCTGCTTTACATAGAGCGCTTGCTTCTTCAGTAACAGTGTTTTAAGTAATTCCTATCGTTTTTCCCTATTATTATTGCTCCCATAGGCTCTCGATGAAGCAGGAAAGCTCTGAAACCGACAATAGCGCAAAACAAGCTCCACGTCCGAAGTTGAAGCAAGGTCTTCGTTCGGCAAAAAGCGCAGCTCCACGACTTCTTTCACTGAGCTTGGAGTATCGAAAGACGCTGCTTATCGGTCTTGTTGCACTGACGCTTGGAAGTGGGATCAATCTTCTCTTTCCGTATCTGATCCGAAAAGTGCTCAATGAAGAGTATGGGCTCCATCTTGCAAAAGATCTGACACTCATTACTGGTGTCTTAATTGTGCTTTTTTGTATTCAGGCATTCTTCTTTTATGTCCGGCATTATTGCTTTACTGCCGTTGGTTACAAAATCGTCGCTAAGCTTCGAAGAGATCTCTTTGAAGGAATGATGAGGCAAGACCTCTCGTTTTTTGATAACGCCAGAGTTGGGGATCTTTTAAGTCGGCTCGCTTCAGACACCCAGCTCGTACAACGTGCCGTAACTATCAATATATCTGTAGCTCTTCGATACGCGATCCAAGTTCTTGGTGGCGTCGTATTAATGCTGATTATCTCTGCAAAACTCACTCTGATTATCCTTCTTCTTATTCCCCTCCTTGTTTGTGCAAGCATTTTTTGGGGAAAGAAGCTTCAACGGTATTCCCGCCTGATGCAAGAAGAACTCGGAGTCGCATCCATTGTGGCAGAAGAGACCCTTTCAGCTCCACACACCGTAAGTATGTTTACCGGCGCTCGGTATGAAGGCGCACGATATGAAAAAGCAATTCAAGGGTCACTTGAGACTGGATTTAAGCGCGCAAAAATTGCCTCGCTGTTTAGCTCTTCAATGGTTTTTTTTCTCCATTCAAGTATCGCCTTAGTTATTTGGTATGGGGGGACATTGATCCTAAAAGGGACCCTCACCGTTGGGGATCTCACGGCGTTTCTCCTTTATGGTGTGATTGTTGCCGTTTCTTTCGGCTTTCTTGCAGGGGTGTGGGATGAGTTTCTCCAGGCGGTAGGTGGAAGTGAACGCATTTTTGAGATTCTCGATACAACCCCTAAAATCGTATCGCCCCGACATCCCCGCGCCTTATCAGCCAATATCCCAGCAGGTGTGAGTTTTGAAAAAGTAAGCTTTGCCTATCCAACTCGTCCAGAGGTGCTTGTTCTAAAGGAGGTTTCATTCCAGATCCCAGCAGGAAAAACGGTAGCGCTTGTTGGACCATCTGGTGCGGGAAAAAGCACTATCGCGTTACTAATTCCCCGATTTTACGATCCTCTCCTTGGAGGCGTTAGTTACGGCGGTATTCCACTACCGGAACTGGATCCTGAAGAGCTTCGAGCACACATCTCAATGGTTGCACAGAACCCACAGGTGTTTTCCTATTCTATTGGCGAAAATATCCGGTACGGCAAGCTATCAGCGACACAAGGTGAAATTGAAGCCGCTGCCAAAGCAGCAAATATTCATGATTTTATCATCTCGCTACCCCAGGCTTATGACACCGTCGTAGGAGACCGCGGCGTGCAACTCTCAGGTGGCGAGCGTCAACGTGTAGCTATCGCCCGAGCCCTCCTTAAGGATCCAAAGTTTTTAATCCTTGATGAGGCAACAAGCGCACTCGATAGCGAAAATGAGCACCTAGTTCAGCAAGCTCTCATTAGCTTAATGAAAGGAAGAACCTCCCTAATTATCGCCCACCGACTGAGCACCGTTCAACATGCAGATATTGTGTTAGTGCTAAGAAACGGTGAGATCTGTCAGGTCGGGACCCACCAAGAACTGGTAACAGCACCTGGATTATATCAAACACTTGTTGAGCATCAGTTGTTGTAGATCTTACAAAACTAAGTCTGCTTCTCTAAGGGGGATTAATTTAAAAAAGTGGGCCGACCCAAAAGGTCGGCCCCCGCTTGGTATAAACAACCTTTCTTTTCCCAATCACGCCAGGGAGACCGTAAGCACCATCGCGGTGAATATGATTGGCAGCCCTACTCCAATCATCATTGTTGCTGCCACACCCCAATCCACATCGCTTTCGAACAAAAACAGCTGTTGATGCGCGCTCCGCTGCAAAAGGTAGCCAACGACGCCCACGATTAAGGCCATGTAGTAGCAGCTCAGGAGCGCAGAGCACCATTCAGTTCCGACAGGGAGGAGCGAACTGCTATTTGTCACTCCACCCAATTCCGGGCTCCTCCGAATTCCCTCAACGACTTTTGGCCAAATAAACAGGCCCTCCCATATTCCCGCCAATGCTGAGCAGACTCCAAACCAAACTAATGCCCAACGGCTTTGGGCCGCGATAAGAAACGAGTTAATCGCTTTCACTCCAGGCCTCCTTTCAAGAGGGAACTTTAACCTTATACCCGAACCAAACTGCACAGGACCTTACCATATTGCCCAAAAACAATCTCCCAATGGAACTACGTCTCCTCCGTCTATGTTTAAAGCTTCTGGTATTTTTCTCCCCTTGTAGGAAATGACGCCACCAAACATTTATGTAATCATTAGTCCATAACTCTCTGTAATTATTTACAAGGAAAAAAGCCATGTCATCTCGTGTTGAAACCTTTACTCCTCCGCACACTCCAAAACCGATCGGTCCTTACAACCACATCGCCAAGGTCGCGGAGTTCATTACGATCGGTGGAACCGCTGGCGTAGATCCCAAAACTGGCCAACTTGCCGGTCCAGATATTGTGTCCCAGACTCGTCAGATCCTTAATTCATTTAAAATAATGTTAGAGTCAGTAGGATCAGATCTCAACCATGTTATCCATGTAAATGTTTTTCTCGGTGATATGGCAGACTTTGAGAAGATGAATCAAGCATACATCGAGCAGATGGGAGACCACCGTCCTGCACGAACTGTTGTTGCGGTAAAAGAGCTCCCAAAACCCGGAGTGCTCCTCACTATGAATCTCACGGCAGTGACAAAATAGATGCTGTAATTAGAGTTTCTCCACTTTCTTACAATCCGTGACATGCAAGTAAGCACAGAAACTCCCCTCACCTGAGATCTCTTTAAAAACAGGTCAGAGTCTCTCCTACCCGGGATTGTTCTTCGTTTTGTACCTGTTTCCACAACGCATCCTCTTATTGAATCTATCGAAATCAGTTTTCGTTCCCCTCTGAGGTTCCTCTATTCTTATTTTTTGGCATGTAACGTGCACTCTTTTACCTCGTAGGGTTGATGACGTGGTTGTTGAGGGTTCACTAAGTGTAAGTAAAAGTAAATAGAAGGGGGAATATATGAATACGTTTAAAGCCACTGGCTTTGCCTTGGCATTACTTCTTGCAGCTGCAAACACATCAAATGCTGCAGTTCAAACCGATACGGTCGGACCGGTCTCCGTAAGTGATCGTAAAGAACCAAGCAATTCATATCCAGAGAGTTGCCGATTTGATCTCAATCATGATGGCGCAATAACCGCTGCTGATGTTGATTTTGCACTTCGACAGATGACTCATAACTATATCCCAGGCATTGTTGAAGCTTCGGCTCCTCCAGCAGGGTACAGTTGGAATACAAAAACAATATTTCTTACTGCACAGAATCAAGGCACCGACTGTGGAGCAGGAGTTGCATATCGAAACCCAACATGTTCTGCAGATTTTGATAATGATAACTTCATCAGTGATACAGATAAATGGCTTGCTGTTTCCTGCGTTGAAAACGGCGAAGGTTGTAACGTTGGTGATATACAAGAGGTGGTTCTTGGTATGAACACGTATTGTACAGGACCAATTTCAGCTCCAGAAGGAGATGAAAACACGATAGAAGACCAGGCAGCTTTGGCACTCCAACAGGAAGTTGCAACCCTGAAGGCAGAAAACGCGAAGGTTTCTGCAGCAGTGTCCTCAAGCAAAGCAAAAGCAGCAGCTGCCTTAAAAGAAGTTGCTAAAGCAAAGAAAGCACTTGCAGCTACAAAGAAAGCGGCTACAAAGAAAGAACAAGCGTTGAGAAAACAAATTCTCAAGCTCAAAAAAGCTTTCCGTAGCTAATAAAGTAGCAGTAGATTGTTACTCGGAGTGTGAGCACCCTGCTCACACTCCGCAAGTCGCACCAAATGCGCCTTTCTGTCGTTGCGAGCGAAGCGAAGCAATCTCATACCATACATAA
>CAZDIO010000083.1:0-7265 GCA_964505555.1 uncultured Bdellovibrionales bacterium | reverse complement strand
AATCAGGACTGCCACTTGATCATTTGCTTCATAGCCGATGTTTCCAAAAGTGCGTAGCGCGGTGGCGTCGTACTGTTCGCGCTGAAATCCTAGATTTTTAAAGAGTTCCGTAAGGTAGTTTTTCCACGCCAAGGTTGAGGGACCAGAGATGGCATTGAGATCAATTTTTCCCGCCTCATCAACAATCATCAGTCGTAGTGTTCCATTTAAATTTGAAACAGGCACTGCAGGAACGGCATTAATTCCGTACCATGCTTCGTTAAATGAGTCCTCAATAACCCCAGCGGGCTTGTCAACTTCAAGCAGTACCCGGCCAAGATTTAACCCAGATTTTGCTACAAACGTTGCTTGAATACCTTCTGTGAAAGCTCGAGAGGAACGCAGATCAAATCGCGCTCGAAAAGCAAAATCCATCACTAAGATGGTGGCGATCGCAATAATAAAGACTGAGAGAAAGAGAGCTACGCCTCGTTCATTAGAGACAAAGCGCAGCGAGATTTCTTTGCATTGATCTTCTCGTGTCTCCCCCACAGCGCTATGCTTTATTCTACGAATACAACGACTCTCGATCCTCTAGAGAGACAGGGGTTCGAAAACCAGCAAGCACTTCCCGAGCGTCATCTCGAATCATCGACGAGAGGCCGTTAATTAATTGAATGTGCCGATTGACCTCATTCCAGTTCTCTTCGGCAACAAACGCTGCGAGCGAGAAGGCCAGTGTTCGTTGTTTTTGAAGTATCTCCTCATAAACATCGATACGACCAAGCATGTCGTTTGGAACATGACCTTTTTTTTCTAAAGTTTTTCGTGCAGAAGAAACAGCAGTTTCTAATTCAGAGAATGAATCAAATAGACGTTTGAAGATAATCTGTTTCACAGGATGCTCCTCACAATAAGTAAGGTTTTTAATTACTGCATTCTTTAAGTAGTCACTTCTTTTCTTTACGACTACCAACTCCCCACGACACATTACAAAACTGCGCAGTACAAACCGCAATACAAAAAACTACGCAACACGAACCCCAACCTCGATACAGCAATGTGAAACCAGCCTCCCCAACCTCGTATCTACAAAAATGTAGGCAAACAATACAAACATCAAATTGTAAGCAATCTTGCTGCCAACTTTTTGACGAATAGTTTACAGAGGTTAGGAAATCACATGTCTATTCTTTGGACAACAGAGATCTTAAGAAGAGAAAGGAATTGGAAGAAAAGCAAATAGTTTTCAGCTGCTTAGCAATGGTGTCTAAAATATAACTATGCTGTTTAATTGTTAAACAGTTTGAGAAGAAGAACTGTTTTTAACTGTAGAAAAGAACCAAGGGGGTTGAGAGGTTATCGACTTCGGCCAAGTGTTACTTTAATCTCTTCTGGTATTGCCATCCAAACTCGAGTCTTCTCGCCACGTTCAAGAAGTTTTGCAATCAACGGTTCAACAAGGGTAACAGGCACAACTTCGCCACTATCGAGTTGAACAAGTGGGACATCTTCCTTTCTCCCTCGATGTTTGTCAGTATTATCTACCTTAATTAAGTAATATCGAGGATCATACCCAGCTTGTTTGAGAGTTTCTGTCGCTTCGTTCAGGAGCTGTTCCTGATCTTTTGGAGAAAGGAGATCCAGCCGAATTGTTTTAAAAAGTATCCGTTCCCGTAAGCGTTTTGCAAGATCGCAAAGAACTTTATCGGAACACTCCGTCCAGCGCTCGACGTGATATGCCCACCAATTTTCAGTCATTCTAAAAATGGTATTCATTGGTAATTCTTTGGCATAATTGCGGGAAAGAAGCACAGCAAGCATTGTTTCATCACAGAAGATCTGGAGTCGAGAGAGTTCCTGTTTGACTTCAGCAAGAGAGCTGCGAAGAGGTAACAAGAGATCTCGAAGACGGAGCACAAGATGAGCATTCATTTGATCTGCGGCTTGGAGAACTCGGTGCTGGTATATCTGTCTATACATTGAATCACGGGCAACAAAAAAATGAGTCAAGGCATCAAGTCGACTTTCCGCGATAACCAAATCTCCTTCTGCCGAGAGGCGAAAAGCATCAATGAGCGCATGAACGTTATAGCGACCATAGCTTACGCTACACATCGCAGAGTCAACGATCGCCCAATTTCCGCGATCAGCATTCCACCCTCCGCCAGAGATAATAGAAGTTGTCCAGTGAGGAAGCGACGGATCTTCGCCGAGAATTCTAGAAACGAGTTGGGAAAGACCCTCTTGGTGTGCTTCCAGTAAAGATCGGATACAAGCATCTTCTTCAATAACACGGATGCCGATCTCCTCGTGAGTGTCTCCCACTTCAGGTGCCCACATTTGAGCTGCAATATGAGAACCAGGGGCGACGTGCCCAATATCATGGAGAAGCCCCGCGGCAGAGACTGCGCTTCGATAGAGCGAAACAGTTTCAGGATTTCGCTTCATGAGATTTTGCATCAGAAGATATGCAAGATAGGAAACCCCGATGCTGTGACCGAAGCGGGAATGTTCAGCAAACATGTAGACCAAATTGGTATTTCCAGTTTGCTTAATATTTCGAAGACGTTGCACCCATGGGGTATCAATAAGCTTTAAGACAAGATCTGCGGTGGGATCCATTCTGTCAAAAATAATCGTCTGATGTGCGACATCAGCAAAACTCACAGTTTGTGAGACAGATGGGGTGAGGTAGGAAGTCGGTTGCTTCATGCTGCTACCAAGCGAGGAAGGCCGAGTTGGTACGGTAGCCGCTCAACAATGGTGAGCCCAAAAACGTTTAGTCCAGAAATAATTCGGTTAGAATTTGTTAGCAAGCGAATATTTCTCACTCCGAGTTTTTTAAGTATCTGAGCACCAACTCCTAGTTCCCGGAGTTGAGAATGCTTTGAATGTGGGGTGAGTCCTGATTGTGCAGCTTCAATTTGCTGTCGTAAAAAGTTTTTTTGGGGGTGACGAATATAAACAAAAACACCTTCCCCTTGGTTGTGGATATATTCTAGAGCTCCATCGAGCATCTGTCGGTGTTGAAAAATATCAGTGCCTAAAAGATCACCGATGCGGTGCTCTGATTGGACTCGAACAATTACAGGTCGCTCAGTAAAAACTTGATCGGTGCACTCAGGTAAGCCCTTAATGAGCGCAAGATGCTCGGCGTCATCAATGAGTGAACGAAAAGCGACCGCACGAAAAATTCCAGCATGTCTTGTGGGGAGAGTAGATTCAGCAAGTTTTTCAACGATTGATTCTAAGGACATCCTCCAATGTACAATTTCGGATACCGAGATTACTGGCAGGTCATGCTTGTTTCCAAAAGGAAGAACATGGCTCGAGGAAAGGTATCCCCCATGATCATCCAAGATATGGGTAAATGCTGCTACCGGTGGGAGATGAGCAGAACAAAGAAGATCGATCATTGCTTCCGGGGCACCATGTTTAACTAGCACCCCTCCTTTCTTTGTGCTTACAGGAAAGATATGTCCGGGCATTACAAGATCTCGTTTCGGATCTGAGGTCTCAGCAAGTACTCGAATTGTTTTTGCGCGATCTGCCGCGCTAATTCCCGTAGAGACCCCTTGGCGTGCTTCCACGCTTACGGTAAATTGTGGTGAGTTGTCGTCTCGAAAGTTCCCCATGGGTGCGATACCAAGTTCCGTGAGGCGATCGTGACTCAGCGCAGCAGAAAGCACTCCGCGCCCATGATTCACAAGAAAGGAGACCTGTTCCGCTGTTATTGAACCTCCAGCGCAACAGAGATAAGAGAGAGCAGGATCGCTCCCATCATCAATGAGTACAAATGGCGATCCTTTTTTTAGAGCGGCAAATACGCGATTTATTGATTCCTTCACAGAGGTTCCTTAAAGTCATCATCCAACGTAGCAAGCTGGACCATCTCTTTATTGAGAGCTTTTCTTTCTGATAAAGTAAGCAGCCTTAGAAAACACTGTATTATGCATAACTTTCTTATAAATTTCCAGTTGTTAGAAGAAATGATGGGTAGATTCTTCTCTGAAACGCCGTTTTGGAGTATTATAGAGAAGCGGTAAGAGGTTAGGAATCTTCATGGGATGCCTGAGCATGATAAAGGCAAAACAAAGAAAAGAGTTCTTTGCACTACTTCCGACCACATTTTTTCGTGTCGTTTGTGTTTTTATTACCATTTTGGGGGTGATAGAAAACGGAAATGCACAAATCCAAGAAAATTCGATAGAAGAGAGCTCTAACAAAATTGCTTCCATAGAGCGAAGACTCAATACCACTAAGCAGTATAGTAGGAGTGTCAACATTGTTGTTACAGATGAGGGAGTCTCCGATGAAGTGTTGAAAATCTCTCCTTCAATGACTTTAGTTTGGCTCAATGCGGCAACACTTCCCATTAGAATTACATTTCCAGAACAAGGAGTATCTACGACTTGTAGAGCAGCTCGTGGATTTGTAATCGAAAGTCAGGGGATCTCACATTCTGAGGTATTGTATCCCGGTGATGTGGCCAGTCTCTGCTTATTAAAAAAAGGAAAGTTGCACTATCTAGTTCGTTATTATGTTGAGGGAATGGAGTCTGATACCATTTTGCGCAGTGTTGAAGGGCTTGTAAAAGTAGAATAAAAAGTCTTCGAAAAGACGAGACTCTTAGAGGAGAAAAACTTTTTTTACATGGGAGAGCATACGAAAGAGCACTCCTTCTTCTTGAACACCCTCTGTTTTATCTTCGCCACTGAGAACTTTTGGCGTGGGGACTTCGCACCGAGAGGGAGCTGGAGGTTGTTTTTTTCGAACACTCGTTTGTGCTGGAGAGGGGGATTGACTTAATTTTAACTCAGCTTCCGGAGCTTGGTCATTAATAAGACGCCAAAAAGCGTATCGGCCACAGGCAGAGATAAAAAAACAGCTCAAGACGAAGTAGTTATTCTCAGGCGCAGAGAGAACGGACATTTCATAATCTCTTCCGTATTCAAGCAAGAAGTAACCAGCAAGCACCTCTTTCCATGTCTTCTTTATGCGGTATGCTGAGAGTTCATCAGAAAACCTGGCGATAAGGGTAACACCCTCGGCATCAAAGACTAAGCCTGATTTCATGCGGCTTAGTTCAACATTAGAATGGACAAATTCGTGAGCCATGAAAGCAACCGTTCGAAATTAACCTATTGATAAATAACGGCTTTTTTTGAGAGCAAGCACCTTCGTGATCTCTCTTATTTAAGGTATCGCCAAATCAGAGTTGTTTCTTTAGTGTAATACGAATTGTGCTATCCTCTGACATCTCTTAGAATCGACTGTTCGGAATAATGAATACCGGTCACCATAACAATCAATAAATATTTCAGAATTCAATGGAATACGAAGAGCACAATAGAAAAGACAACCTCTCTCCTGAGTTGCCTACCGGAAATGATAATGAACGGCTTATTGTCACCACTGGTCAGATTCTGGCGATTGATCAATTTATGCTCAGTAACCGACAGTTTTTAGCAAGACTGACGGGAGTCACGGAGCGGTTTTCAGATACCGTAAATGATTTTGGCGGGTGTATTCTTAATGTTTCCCCTGGGACGTATCGAGTTTATCGAGATCCGATGCGGGTGGTTGTTTTGTTTTATAAAAGCGAGCTTCAAGGGGAGGAGCAAAAGCAGCACGAAGAAGCGCTTACAGAAACAGTAATCATGCGTTGTCGTCGGGACAATGAGCAGGGCAGGGTGCTTGTAGATACTCGATGTTTTGTTTGTGCTGATGTGGGGATCCTTTCAGATTCAAGTCTGCTCAGTCGATATGAACGGTTACGAAAAGAGCGGCAGGACAAAGCAGGGCGAGATTTACTTCGAGAGCGGGGAGCTGCAGTTCGGTATGGGTTTAGACGTCTCGGGGATGATCTACGAGCTTTTGTATTTGAAAAGGATGGCTGTTTTGTGCTGTTGCCGGCAAAGTAAGGAGTAGTTCTTCTAGTCCAGTTTTTCTATCTTTGCTGCTAGAACAAAATCACTTTCGGTAAGACCGTTTATTTTGTGGGTCCAGATATCTACTCGGACCTTTCCCCAGCTTAGGTAGATATCAGGATGATGCCCTTCTTCTTCAGCAATTGCTGCAATGCTATTTACCCGCTCTAAGGCACTGACAAAATCCGGGAAGGCAAATGTTCGTGTCAGGTGGTGATTATCAACAACCTGCCATTGGGGGAGTTGAGATTGAAGAGGTTTCAGTTCTTCAGCCGTTAATGGTGGGGTGCCCCCCCGACAAGGAATACACGATTTTTCTGCAAGTTGAGAGCTCATAGTTATCTTTTCTCTTAATTAAAATCCCATCTTCCTGATTGAAAATGGTACCGCCGGGATGATTTCTCACGACCATCAAGGATCCCATTTTTATTTGTATCCGGATGATTCGGATCTTGGTCAAAGAAAAACTCCCAATCATCGGGGAGGAGATCGCGATCGGAGTCTGGAGAGAACGGATCCGTGCCAAAGCGGGTTTCAAGTTCATCAAAAATACCATCAGCGTCACTGTCTGGATTGACAGTGTCTTCTATGGCAAGAGGGTCTGTTTCATTAAGGAGCTCAAGTCCATCGATGATTCCATCTTCATCGGTGTCTCGATTGTCAGGAGCTGTTTCGATCTCCTTTTCATAGTCGTTTGAAAGACCATCTCCATCAAGATCGTTTGGAGTTATGAAGGATTCAGCACTATGAAGGAAAAGCGCTTTTGTAAGAAGTGTCGCAGGGTGATTTGAAGGATCAAGAGCATCAAATCCAGCGCCAGCCTCAAACCCATCAAGAAACCCATCACCATCGCTATCTGGGTTTGTGGGATCGGTTCCCAGGCTTATTTCAACCTCATCAAGGATTCCATCCTTATCTGAATCAAGATCGTCATCTGAGGGAGGTTCTTCTCCTGCTACTGAGGCTGAACTTGAAGAAGTAGAGCTTGAAACTGAAGAAGATTCAGAGCTAGAGCTTTCTGAAGAGCTGGAATCAGAAGAAGAGGAGGAGCTTTCTGAGGAAGAATCTGAAGAGAAGCTAGAAGAGGTTGAAGAAGAGGAAGAACGGGAGGAGGATTTTGAGGAGGTGGAACTTGTTGATGATTTACACTTAGGACAGAGGACAAAGCTCTCTTCACACCCTTTGTATGCGGTGGTGGAGAGAAGGATCATCGTAAATACAATAACGGTAAAAGGCTTACGCATCACGGCTTTGTAGGAAAGTTGTTTCTAATGAGAATTATCTCTAAACGATTATTAAAAAATACAAGAACATCTAATCAAATGAAAACACCTGTCGTTGCGAGCGAAGCGA
>CAZDIO010000082.1:0-9892 GCA_964505555.1 uncultured Bdellovibrionales bacterium | reverse complement strand
CTCACCTTACAGTCCAAACAGCGCTGGCATTAGCTAGAACGCCCCTTCGGAGAAATTCTGGCGTCAGAATTTCTTCCGGCGACGAACGCAGTTCCAAGCTTCACTTCATAAAGCGTTGTTAAAAATAACGTTTGAGTTAAGACAAGATTTTCGTCGCTTCGCTCCTTGCAACGACAGGAGAGTTCCTGTCTACTGCCAACTAAAATCCCTAACTAAATAACATTGGACGAGCCCCCCACACTCCGCAGGTTATGAAGCCCTGTAAAGCGTGTGAGAAAATTAAGATACTGGGGCTCGCACACATGTTCCTTAATGATCGAGTGCGCTGCTTCTCCCCCCAGTTTTAGCTGCAACCAGGCGTCTCGGATGGCAATATCGAGATATTTCAACACTAACGGTTCACTCTGTATTCTACGATGAACAAAGAGAAGGGACTCCCGATAATGAAGCCCAGCATCAGGACGATCAAGAAAGTCACACCCATTAAAAGCAAAGTTAAACTGATGATGAGGAAAAAAGAGCACTGCTTTTAGGTCCTCTTCACTCGTGTTAAAAAGGCTAAAGGTATCATCTGGTTCGTAATGTTCTATAGATACAGTTTTCTTCTCCACCGCTTCAGTTCTTAATAAATCATCAAAGTAAAAAGAAGCCGTTGAGGGATCCTCTCGAAGGAAGAGATACGAGCCACCATTTAGCGTACGACGCTTTTTTCCTTTTTTTGAAACAACACGATGGCTCATCATCGGCATCATCATCAATGAAGAATACTCTTTCATCGATTGCTGACTAAGAAGCGTCCCCGCTGGAGCAATCCCCAGGACACAAGCATCCGGTGGATTAATAAATTGGTGGTGAATAATTTTTTTCATGATCTCGATGGCATGAACAAATTGATAATCGATCTCAATGTTGTAGCCTTTAACATGTTTTAAGTATTGAAATATTGCAATTGATGCAGGCAGGGTCGCCGGAAGTGCTACCCGGAGAGGTCTGTCCGGTGTAAATGCGGTGCGAAGAAGAGTCGTGCCGCGGTCGATCCCAATTCTCTCTGAAGGAGTCAGTTCGAAGTCAAGCTCATTAATTAATAATCGAGATTTTGGAGTAAGTTTTTGAAACGAGGGATTACGTTGAATACGGTGAAGCCGCTCAAGGACCTTCTCCTTACTAAATATATCTGTCTTAAAAAGCATCTCATAGATCTCGCTGGAGATAATTTTACAAATCGTCGAATCAACATTCTTGAAGATAAGATTATCTTCATAGCTCTTTTGAGAAAGAGCTTTTGATCTCCCTCCATATTCAACTGACTCGATCAGTGAATGAAGAACTGTTTGGTCAACAACTAAAAGATCGTTAAGCACGATCTCTATGGAACATGTCTGGAGAAACTCCTTACTAAAACAAAGCCGTACCGGTCCAGGAAGCTTTCTTTCTGGGTTCGTCCTGCGGATATATCTTCGTAACATCGCCTTACCACGATCATCCCAACCAAACATCTCAAGAAGCCATCTTGGTTCCTTACTTAAGGCATAATCAAGCGAAGAGGCAGGGGTTCCACTCTCTCCGTAAAGACCCACCGGCTCATCCCTCCCCTCGCGTTTGGCGTAGACGCTTCGAAGAAGAAGGGTTGAAAGCGCCTGCACAGCCGGTGTCCATTGAAATGTTCCATGAGCAGAAAAGCTGCCCTGGCTTTTTCCACGAACACACAACCGGGTTTCCTCTTGCAAAGAGAAACTTGATCGGTAAAGTTCAAGATGTGTGCTTCCGTAAAACCAAAGAGTAAGTTTCATGGTAGGTTCCAAAAGTGGGTGCGGTAAGGCACGATTATCTACTAGTTTGGTCTGAATTGCAATAGTGCTCTGTTTCCGGGTCTTTTGTTTCTGGATCTTTTGTTTCTGGATCTTCTCTTTCTGAATCCATGGCAGGAACCTAAAGCTTCCTTTTTATAGTAGCTTACCCCGTATGAACCACACCTGCACACATTGTAGCTCCGTTTTTACTATCCCTGAAGAGGACCGTTTACTCCTGGAGAGGCTCTCCCCAACGTTTTCTGGGATAAAGCACTCAATCCCCTTACCGACTTTTTGTTCCCAATGCCGTTTTCAACGGAGACTCTCCTTTCGAAACGCAAAACATCTCTACCGGAGAAAAAGTGATCTCTCTGGAAAGCAGATCGTCTCGATGTATTCAGCGAACAAACCGTACCTCGTCTATGACCAGGATGAATGGTGGGGAGATAGCTGGGATGCGCTGAGTTTTGGTCGTGAGTTTGATTTTAACAAAACATTTGCTGAACAGTTTAGTAAACTCAATACCGCCGTTCCGCATATGTCACTCAACACAAAAAATGTAGAAAATAGCTACTACACAAACTTCACCCTCAATCAAAAGAACTGCTATCTTATCTTTGGCGGCGCCAATAACGAAGATTGTTTCTATGGTTACTTTGTTAGCTCCTCAAAAGACTGCGTTGATTGTCTTTCTATTTTTAACTGCGAACTTTGCTATGAAGGAATAGCCTCTGAGGGTTGCTACAACTGTCAGTATTTTCTTAACTGCAGACACTGCACGGATTGCTTCTTGGTAGAAGAGTGCAGCAGCTGCTCAAATTGCATGCTCTGTTTTGGACTTCACCGCAAGGAGTATCACTACCTGAACGAACCGGTTGGAAAAAAACGATACGAAGAGATAAAAAAAGACTTAGAAAACCTCACTTCGGCCCGCCTTCAAGAACTCAAAAACCAGTTTGCAAACCTCAAAAAAACCCTCCCCCACCGAGCCTCCAAAATCTATGCAAGCGAAACCTGTAGTGGGGATATGATTTTTCAAAGCAAAAACTGCCACACCTGCTTTGATACGCTTCTTTCTGAAGATTGCAAATACCTCTGCTTCTCCCCACGGTGCCTTAACAGCATGGATGCCACATTTAACTCCCCCGAAGGAGTAGAGCTCTGCTACGAGGTCTGCTCTACCGTAGGATCGCTCTCCTCCATGGCAACGTTTCACTCTTGGTATAACCACCAAACGTATTACTCAATTGAGTGCCACAATTGCAAAAATCTCTTTGGCTGCGTAGGGCTAAAGTTCAAGGAGTATTGCATATTGAACAAAGAGTACTCTCCGGCAGAATATGAGAAAAAAGTTTCGCAAATCATCTCCCATATGAAAAAGACCAACGAGTGGGGAGAATTTTTTCCAACGTGGATCTCACTTTTTGGCTACAATGAAACGATTGCTGCTGAGTATTTCCCCCTTACAAAAAGCGAAGTTCTTCAGAAAAAATGGACTTGGCATGAAAAAGAAGAAAAACTTGAAGGCGATGAGGTCTTGCAGTCAAATAAGACTCTTCACTGCAAAGTCTCCAAAAAACCCTACAAACTCACCCCCCAAGAGATCGCTTTCTACCAAAGACTCAACATCCCCCATCCGGAAGAATGTTTTGATGTGCGCCATGAGAAACGTCAACAACAACGAACCCCTCGTAAGCTTTGGAAAAGAAGTTGCAGTAAGTGCAGCGCAGCAATTGAAACAACGTACGCCGAAAACCGCCCAGAAACGGTCTACTGCGACCGTTGTTATTATGAATTTTTTTATTAGAGTGTTTTCCCTGTCACTGCCTTAGGTCTCGTCTTACTGACAGTGACAGGGAATGTGAAACGTTTTACTTCAACTTAAACTCAGCGCGTCGGTTTTTGCTCCAAGCTTCCTCATTATGGCCAGGATCTGCTGGAACATCTTCACCATACGTTACCGTGCTCATGGTTTTTGCAGGAACTCCGAGGTTTTTCAGGTATTCATACACTGATTGTGCTCGGCGCTCTCCAAGTGCGTAGTTATATTCGTTGGTGCCCCGCTCATCGCAATGCCCTTCTATGACGATCTCCGGATTACTCTCTTTTGAAAGCCACTCAGCATTTTTTGTAAGCGTTTCTTTAGAAGCGTTATTGAGCTTTGCAGAATCAAAGGCAAAGTGAACTCTCTTTAATGCCTCAATTTCTTTTCCGATACGCATATCATCACTTCCACTCCCTGAACCAGAGCGGGAGCCTCCGAAACGATATCCTACAGAGAGTAATACTTCATGATTGACTTCGGTGTCATGGCCCACCAAAGACACCCGGTAGTCACCACGGAGAAAAATTTTGTCAGTAGCATTGTAAAAACTGCCTACTCCAAGGGCGCCATACGGATCAAGATCTCCGCTCTCAAATGTTGCTTCATGGTAGAAGGCACCGAGTCCTGCACTGGCAAAAGGATCAAAAGTTTTTTCCACATCGTCATTGAAATGATAGAGGACATTTCCTTCTGCTTTCATCCCCCAGGTATTATTTTCTGAAAGATGAAATCGTGCATCATCAAACTCTCGTGATTCAAGATATGGCAGCACACCAAGTCCTAATTCCCAAGAGTATCGAGGACTGCACTGTCGTCCAACTTTGAGTTCATAGATCTGGTTACTTTTTACCTCTTCATCTCCTTCAAAAAAATGCATTCCACCTCCCAAACTGACGTTCCAAGAACGATCAAATGCTGCGTTCTCCTCTTCAGCATAAGAAGATGTGACAAAAAGAATAGTTACTATTGCAAGGAAACTTGCAGCTTTAAATGCGGTTTTCATGGGCCTCTGTGATATTTAGAAAAACTAACTGTTAGGGAATGCTATATAATGCCTGATACTTACGAATGCAAGTGATTAATTAAAGTAAGCTAATTCTCTTGTAAACCAATGCATTTTAGTTTCAGATGATCGTTAACATTTCCTTCATTGCAGACGATTTATCTTTCTAAAGGTTTTTCCATGCATCAATTCTCCCCTATTTTTAATGTAATACTATATCTTACTCTTTTAGTAGTTCCATCCACCGTTCTCCTTGCAGAAGAGACCCCCCTACCCACCGGAGCCTATCTTGCCAAACCAGAAGAGATAAAATTAAACGGAAATATTCGTCATCAACGTATGGTATCACCCGTTGGGTTGATTGAACTTCGTTGGCCAAGAAAGATTGAGCTTCTCTTTGGCCGCACACCGGAGCGAGCGCTTGCCGATGCGGCACGAACGCTCAGCCGAGCAATTAAAAAACCGGGGTTTCCGAGCACCATTCAACAGCTCTCTCTTGAATGGAAGGTTGTTTTTATGGATGAAGAACTTCCCGAAACACAGATTCCCCAATTTCTCGTCACTAACTGTCATCCGGGCTGGATGACACCACCTGCAAATATTTACATCGTCGCCCAACGAGTGACTGCTGGGTGCCAAGAAAAAAACCAACTGCCCCGGAGCGTTGCTGACAGTCAGCTTGCAGAGGTCCTCATTCACGAAATGGGCCATGCCGTAGAGTATCAAATGTTAGGAAGCGCATTTGGTCAAGATCACCTTCGAGCAGAAGGTTTTGCAAGTTGGTTTGAAGAGTACGCAAGCAACCTCTCCAGTGTCATTCCTCGAGGACAGGTAAAAAAGATGTATTTTCAACTTGCCAAAAAATCGATCGCACAAAATCCAGGGGTATTTGAATTTCGGGGTACCGCCTATGACTACGGTCGCTCTTCAATGTACTTCCATGCGATTGTCGAGCGGGGCAACCTCTATTCCCTTGCCAATGTGTACGCAACGATGAGAGAGGAACATTTAAATTTCTTTGGAGCGATTAACAAACGGCTCGGCTGGGATAAAAAACGGCTCGAAGATGAGGTTCTTCGGCTTTTGAAATAACCAAAGCCCTCTCAACGCACTTCTTCGTTACACTAGAGAAGCTTTTGTCGCTCTTCGTTGACCACATTCGCTGGAAGCGGCACAAAGCCCTGGGTTTCAACGATTTTTTGACCTTCATGGCTAAGAACAAACTTTAAGAAATCCTTTGTTGGCTCATCAAGCGCTTTTCCAGGAAAACGAACGATATAAACACTAAGAAATCGAGCAAGCGGATACTGTTCTTTAAGCATCGTCATTAAATTTGGGGTAAACGCTTTATCTTCCAGGTTCTCAGATACCGCCAACGTCTTTATTCCCTCTCCACTTACATTCATATCCCCAAAACCGATCGCTCCAGGGTTTGTGGCTATCGTTTGAAGCATAGAATTCATGTCCGCAGTGGAAGCTACTTCAGGAAGAAAATCTCCCTGGAGAAGCACTCTCTGTCGGAAATACGCTGTAAGATAAGAGTTATGTGGTCGCCCAATGGGGATGATTGCATTGTTTCCAAACTCCCCGCCTGTGCCTAACTGTGACCACTGAGTAAGTTGTGAACTCGCTCCCCGCTCTCGATTTTTTGAAAAAATCGCATCAAGCTCTTTCAGTGAGATTTTATTGAGCGGATTTGCTTTAGAAACATACACAGAAAGACCTACCAATGCTGTTTTTATTTGCGTTGGCTTAAAACCGTACTTGAGCTCAAAATCTTCTAATTCTGGTGTTGTCATTGGCCGCACCATTGGACCAAAGTCAGCACTCCCTTCAATCAGCGCCGGAGGAGCACTCGCTGAACCCTGACTTTTTACCTCTATCGTTACGTGGGGTTGATATTTTTTATAGGTCTGCACCCAGAGGCTTACAAGCTCATCCATTGAGTCAGACCCAACAGAGGTGAGACTTTCTGCTTTTAATGGAACCGGCTCATACACTGGTAAGGTTTCCTCACATCTTGCAGATGAGGGAAAAAACACCGAGAGCAAAAGACCACTTGTGACGATGAAGCTACCGAGAGAGTTCATGCGCTTACCTCTTTAATCACTAAACTTGGAAATTATAAGCCCTACTTTACTAAAGAATCATTAAAAAGTCCAAGAACTCTTTAAATATAAATTGTTAAGGAGTCTTAATACCTTACCTCGATAAAAAAGAAGCCCTTTTTTGTTAGGGCTCTTGGCATGAATTTTACTCTGCCCTTGAAAGAATAACGCTCGTTATTCTTTGTTTTTTCGCACAAAAAAAAGCGGGGCTGCATTTGCAGCCCCGCCTTGATGTTAAGCCCTGGTTCTTAAACCATGGCTAAGTCTAGCCTCGATTAGAGGTAGCCAGTCAACTCGAGCTGGTAACGAGCATCAGTAAGGTCATCACCCTCTGATACGTTCTCTTCAACAAAGCCAGCGCTTGCGAGGACCTTTAAGTTATGGCCGTTGATGTAATATCCAAGACCAAACATATATTCCTGCGCATCATCGAGGTCACTTGCATCATCATCTGGCTCAAGGAGAGAGAAACGAAATGCTCCTTCTATCATATCGGTAAAGAAGTAACCGATCTGCGCATAGAAGCCCATGTCGTCTGTCTCACCTGCCACATCGAAGTCTAAGTTGCTAAAGAAGAACTCACCTTGAAGGGAAAGTCCATTCATTCGCATACCGACATCCGCGTTAGCATCGAGCTTATCAAAATCATCACCACCACTTGTTCCACTTCCATAAGCTCCGCTGACACCAGCTGTCCACCCCATGTCGTCGGTGTGGTTAATGTCACCTTCCATCGTTCGACTTCCGTAGTTTTCACTACTCCAGGTGAGCATCGCCACTCCCTGCATATCCGGATCTTGTGGGAAACGGTTGCGGCCTTCATCATCTGACTCTCCATTGAAGAGCCCGAGATAGTAGTTGATTCCATCTTCCCCACCATGAATCATAGCACCCTGTTGACGATCGAGATCAAAAAGATCTGTCACCAACGAACGGTCCATAATTTGTAGTGAGCTATCTGATGCTAAGAACTGACGTGAATATGGGGTCTTGAACTGACCGACGCGGATCTTCATCCAGTCGCCACCATTGTGCTGAACCCACATATCCTTCAATTCGGAACTTGCCTTACCGTCAGAACCTGCGTCGGTTGTACCAACGAAGTCATTCTGTAAGTAGTAGCTCCATTCGTCTTCGAGCATGTTTCCACCCAAAATAAATCGGGCTCTCTCAACATTGAATCCAGTTGTATCTGGACCGCCGTCTCGATCATGGTGCTCCAATCGGGTTTGAAGCAACAGGTTTAATTGTGCATCAAAATCATTTCCGAATGTAAGCCTTGTCCCATTCTTGTAAGACAATTGTCCGCTCTGTCCCGCATCGTCCGCAATAACACCCTTCTCCATAAGAAGGTCATTAAGCGGCTTTGCTTGAGAAATAGCTGGTACCAAAAAAGCACCCGCTGCAACTATTAAGCTAAGTTTACGCATCTCTCCTCCATGCATGTTAAAAAAATGGAACCAAACTAGAGCGGATTACATACCACCAAGCTCTAGCCTGAATCCTCGGTTACGCTCAGAAATCCATTAAATTACAGCCATATAATGAATACACTACAGCAAACACCGTCAACTATGGCCCATCCTCAAAAATTTGAAAAGGAGAAAAATCTTCTGCTTTGCAAGAAAGCCGTGATTAGGTTGTTTACTCTCTTCTCTTCTACAAACTCTAAAAATTCAAGAAAATAATATTGCCTAAAACAAGGCATAAAAATTAGTGCAAGAGGTGGTGGCTTTTCCATTTTTTTCTAATCACGCTAAGAAATAACTTTCATTCATTAAGTGCAAGAAAGTTATGTACCAATTTATAAAAGAGCAAGACCCACTCGAGCTTCGACAACTCCTAGAAAGCGTTCGACGCTTTGCCCAAGGAACCTTGAGAAGGGAAAAATGCGAATTCGACCGGAAACATTTTTCGAAAATGGGAGCGCTTGGCCTTACAGCACTCTCTCTTGAGGAGGGAAATAAATCATTTGGAGCGCTGGGAAGAGCAGGAGTTTGTTTTGAACTTTCACGTGAGGAGCTTGGTCCTGCAATTTATCTCGGCGTTCACCTGATGGTGTTACGACTCCTTTCAGAATGGGATCATCAATCACACCACACAAAACTCATTAACGATCTCGCAAGCGGTGAAAAGTTAGCTGCCTATTGTCTCACCGAACCTCAGGCAGGCTCTGATGCCTCAGCCCTTCGTCTTAAGGCTGAGAAAAAATCTGATGGGTACGTGCTCAATGGCGAGAAAGTTTATATTACCAGTGGCGGATTTGCAGATACGTACCTTGTCTTTGCACGAACGGGTGAAGAGAAAAAGAATGGTATCTCGGCATTTGTTGTCGCAAACAACACCCCTGGACTTTCTTTTGGAAAGCCTGAACGAAAAATGGGATGCGAGGGCTCCCCAATTTCAAGCGTTTCATTTGAAAATTGTTTTGTAAAAGACTCTGCGCTCCTTGGAAAAATTGGCGATGGGTACCGAATTGCACTCTCTGGATTAAATGGCGGTCGAATTAATATCGCCGCCTGTGCCTGTGGATTGGCCTCACGATCTCTAGAAATTGGCTGCGCCCACCTAAAAGATCGAAAACAATTTGGAGAATCGTTAGCCACATTTCAAGGACTGCAGTTCCTTGTTGCCGACATGGCGATGAAACTTCAAGCCTCTATCTTACTTACCCGAGATGCCGCTCAGAAACTCGACACAAAAAGTAAGGACAATACCCCCGCGGCCCTTGCCAAATGCTTTGCAACCGATCGGGCCATGGAGATCACTACGGACAGTGTTCAACTCCTTGGAGGCGCTGGCTATCTTATGGAATATCAAGTTGAGCGTTTCATGCGCGATGCAAAAATGCTCCAGATCGTAGAGGGCACAAATCAGATTCAGCGCGTAATTATTGCACGATCTTTATTGGGCGAGGCGATGGAGAGATCTTAGAGACTCTTCGTCTTATACTTATACTAAACGTCTTATACTTCTCCTTCTACTAAACTTAGCCTTGCTCTTGCACTTGCTCTATATAGTTACAGTGCGAGCTCAAGGCTAAGTAGAAGTCTAAGAGCGTCTAACAAAATGAAAACACCTGTCGTGGGGGGGGCGGGGGGGCCCCGCGCGCGCACAGAAAAAAAAAAGCAAAAAGTTGTATGTGTAAAAAAAAAAAAATATATAA
>CAZDIO010000081.1:0-9544 GCA_964505555.1 uncultured Bdellovibrionales bacterium | reverse complement strand
CGTTGCGAGCGGAGCGAAGCAATCTCGAAGCTGCTTAAGCGATACGAGATTGCTTCGCTCCGCTCGCAACGACAGAGAGGTCCGGCTACATCATCTAAAATGGAACGGCACTAAAGATGAAAAAATCCTGGTTGTAAGTTCATGAGCACTTTATTTCCAAAAAGCATTGTTGATGCCATGTATAAAAAAGATGGCTTTAGTGCTTGGCTTGGCATTGAGGTGCTTGAAGTTAAGACCGGGTATGTAAAGCTTAAAATGAAAATCCGAAAGGAGATGCTAAACGGCTTTGGTCGGTGTCATGGCGGAATTCCCTTCTCCCTTGCCGACTCTGCTCTCGCTTTTGCCTCAAACAGTCATGGTCGAATTAGTGTAAGTATTGAAAATGCCATCTCTTATCCCGCTCCGGTGATGGAGGGAGATGAATTAACGGCCGTATGTGAAGAGATAACGCTTGGAAATAAGATCGGAAACTACCATGTTCAAATCACCAACCAAGGTGGTAATATAGTCGGTATTTTTCGCGGCACCGTGTATCGAACAAGTAAGGAATTTGGGGAGGCCTCCTAAATGAAAGTTGCCTATATTGTTGATGCAGTAAGAACTCCTATCGGAAAGCATGGAGGCTCACTTTCTACCGTCCGTGCAGACGATCTCCTTTCGCATGTTTTAAAGAAACTTACGGAGAGACAACCTGAACTCGATCTCACTCAGATTGAGGATGTAATTATCGGTTGTGCAAATCAAGCCGGAGAGGACAATCGAAATGTCGCACGGATGGCGCTCTTACTTGCTGAGTTTCCGATGACGGTTCCTGGACAAACCCTCAATCGGCTTTGTGCCTCGGGCCTTAGCGCCGTAAATGCCGCAGCGCACGCGATCTCTTCAGGAGAGGGCGAGATATTTATTGCTGGTGGCGTAGAGAGCATGACCCGTGCCCCGTATGTGCTTTCTAAAGGGGATACTCCTTTTTCAAGAACACAAGAGATGTTTGATACGAGCCTTGGTTGGCGTTTTGTTAACCCGAGAATGCGTGAGATGTATGGCACAGATTCGATGGGTGAAACCGCCGAACATGTTTCTGAAAAATACCGCATCAATCGTGCCGATCAAGATAAATTTGCACTTTCTTCTCAAAAGAAAGCAAGCGCTGCACGCTCTCGTGGCCGTTTCAAACAGGAGATCGTCGCAGTTTCACTCCAGAGTAAAAAAGGGGTAACAGTCTTTGAAGAAGATGAATTTATCCGCCCAGACACAACGTTGGAAACCCTTGGAGCACTTCGACCCGCATTTAAAAAAGATGGCACCGTCACCGCAGGAAACTCTTCCGGTATTAACGATGGTGCTTGTGCCCTCCTTATCGCTTCAGACGAAGCGCTGAAGAACTTTTCATTAAAACCACGAGCACAAATTATTGGAAGTGCCCAAGCTGGGGTTGAACCAAAAACGATGGGTATTGGGCCGGTTCCTGCAGTCCGGAAGGTGCTTTCGCGGTATGGACTCTCCCTCGAGGAGATGGATGTGATTGAACTAAATGAAGCGTTTGCTTCCCAGAGCCTCGCCTGTCTTCGTGAGCTTGGGCTTGCAGATGACGATCCACGGGTAAATATTAATGGCGGAGCGATCGCGCTTGGACATCCTTTAGGAATGTCTGGTGCTCGATTAATCTCTACAGCGATGTATGAGCTCATTGAGAAAAAAGGTCGTTACGCCCTCTGCACGATGTGCGTCGGTGTAGGACAGGGAGTAGCAACCATTATCGAGCGGGTATAAATTAGTATCTTGAAATCAGAATCTCCTTTTTACGAATTTGATACTTTTATTCCTGTGGTTGACCCTTCTGCTTTTGTTCATCCTCAGGCAACGGTGATCGGAAATGTGATCATTGGGAAAAATGTTTATATCGGCCCTGGTGCTCGAATTCGTGGGGACTGGGGGGGAATTGTTATTGAAGACGGTTGCAACGTTCAGGAAAACTGTGTCGTTCATATGTTTCCCGGCATCACCGTACACCTCAAACAAAACGCTCATATCGGTCACGGCGCGATTATTCATGGTGCAGTTATTGGACACAATGTGCTTGTGGGGATGAATGCAGTGATTATGGATAATGTTGAGGTGGGTGATAACTCTGTAATTGGCGCACTCTCTTTTGTTCCCGCAGATACAAAGATCCCGGAGCGAAAGGTCGTTGCTGGAAATCCTGCAAAGATCATTAAAGACGTCACAGATGAGATGATCAGCTGGAAAACTGAGGGAACGAAGCTGTACCAAGCTCTTCCTGATGAGTGCCGACGAGGGCTACGTCAGTGCGAGCCTCTGTTTGAAGTTCCAAAAGATCGACCCAAGCAACAGACTACATATCGCACTTGGAAGGAGAGCAAAGGGTGATTAAGAATCATTCTGTCGTTGCGAGCGAGGCGAAGCAATCTCATACTACAAATAAGGGTTCGAGATTGCTTCGCTTCGCCCGGCGGCTCAGGCCTCCCGGCTCGAAACGACACGAGGGACACTCACAGGTTCTAAGATTTAACAGATAAGGAGCAACAGATGATTCAAGTAAAAAACTTTTCAGAAGGTCATTGGGTAGCTGGGAAAGGGAAAAACATCTCCCTTTTTAGCGCCGTTACCGGTGAAATTGTCGGCGAGACGAGCTCTGAAGGTTTAAACTTTAAAGGAATGCTTGAATACGGACGAAACGTCGTCGGCCCACGTCTTCGCTCGATGACCTTTCATCAACGAGCCATCTTACTAAAAGAGTTAGCAAAGCATCTTTTAGAAAAAAAAGAGGAGCTCTACAAAGTCTCAGCTTTTACCGGAGCAACAAAAACTGACTCCTGGATCGATATTGAAGGAGGGGTCAGCACCCTCTTTGTCTATTCCGGAAAAGGAAGAAGAGAGCTTCCAAACCAAAACTTCTACGTTGAAGGAGCCCTCGAAGCACTTTCAAAAGGAGGCACCTTTGTTGGGCAACATATCTGCGTTCCTCTTCAGGGGGTAGCAGTTCACATCAACGCTTTTAACTTTCCCTGCTGGGGAATGCTTGAGAAGTTTGCACCGACCTTTCTTGCGGGAGTTCCTGCAATCATCAAACCAGGAACCGCTACCTCGTACCTTACCTATAAAATGGTAGAAGAAATTATCTCCTCAAAGATTCTCCCTGAAGGATCGTTGCAGCTTATCTGTGGCAGTGTGGGTGATCTTTTTGATCATCTTACCTGTCAAGACACGGTGACTTTTACCGGCTCAGCCGCCACCGGACAAAAACTAAAAAATCATCCCGCTATTTTAGAAAACTCAATCCGCTTTAACATGGAGGCTGATTCTCTAAACTGCTCCATCCTTGGAAGTGACGCCACACCGGGAAGTGAGGAGTTTGATCTCTTTATTAAAGAGGTTGCTAGAGAAATTACCGTAAAAGCTGGACAAAAGTGTACCGCGATTCGAAGAACCCTTGTCCCTCGCGGTCTTGAGGAGCCTGTGATGAATGCGCTTCGAGATCGATTAAAAAAGATCGTTCTTGGAGACCCCACTCGTGAAGAGGTGAAGATGGGACCTCTTGCTGGAAGGGTTCAGGTTGAAGAGGTTAAGAAAAGTGTTTTGGAATTAAAAAAAGGTGCGGAACTAGTCTATGGAGATCTCGAAGACTTTGAAGTCCAAGGTGGAGACAAGAAAAAAGGGGGATTTTTTCCCGCCCTTGTTTTTTACTGCAAAGATGGATTTAAAAACAGTATCGTTCACGATGTTGAAGCGTTTGGTCCGGTAACAACTGTTATTCCGTACTCGACCACAGAGGAAGCAATAACACTCTCATCTTTGGGAAAAGGAAGTTTAGTCGCTTCTCTTTTTACCGCAGATAACACTATCGCAAGAAAAGTTGCCCTTGGGGTAGCTCCCTATCATGGCCGTTTGATGATCCTTAACCGAGAAAGCGCGAAAGAATCTACCGGACATGGCTCACCCTTACCGCATCTTGTTCATGGTGGTCCGGGACGAGCCGGTGGTGGTGAGGAGATGGGGGGAATTCGTGCGGTGCTACACTATATGCAACGAACTGCCCTTCAAGGCTCCCCCACTACACTTGGTGCAGTCTGTAACACCTGGTTTCCAGGGGGAAGTGAAAAGCATGACAAAGTTCACCCCTTCAGAAAACATCTTGAGGAGTTAGAGATCGGCGAGACCTTGGTAACAGCAAAACGAACTATTACTGAAGCAGATATTGTAAACTTTGCAAACCTTAGCGGTGATCACTTCTATGCGCATATGAATGAAGCGGCAGCAAAGGAGTCACTCTTTGGAGCCCGTGTTGCTCACGGTTATTTTATCATCTCCGCCGCTGCGGGTCTCTTTGTTGACCCTGCACCGGGACCAGTACTTGCAAACTACGGACTTGAAAACCTCCGTTTTACAAAACCTGTCTACATTGGCGACACAATCTATGTAAAACTCTCCGTCAAAGAGAAAACCCCGAAGCAGGATAAACCAGAAGGTGTCGTCTCTTGGGCAGTGCAGGTATTTAATCAAAACGAAGAGCTCGTAGCGACATACTCTATTCTCACCCTTGTAAAATCCATGAGAGGATAGATATGAACAGACCACCTTTAATAACACTTAGTAGTGACTTCGGTGTTCAGACCCAAGGGGTGGGCACGATGGAGGCGGTGGCTTTTTCAATTGCGCCACAAGCAAAGATTGTTCACCTCATGCATGGAATTTCAGAGTTTGATCGTATTGCTGCTGCAAGAACGATGGAGACGGTAAACTGGCTTCCGGTCGGGTATCATGTTTGTGTGTGCGATCCTGGAGTCGGGACCTCTCGTCGTGCGATTGCACTTGAGGTAGGGCGGGGAGATTATTTTGTTGGACCAGATAATGGAATCTTTCTTCCTGCAAGTAGGCTCCTTGGAGGGATCAAGCGCGCGTATCACCTTACCAATGATACCTATCACCGAAAACCTGTCTCTCATGTTTTTCACGGCAGAGATATCTTTGCACCAGTAGCAGCGCACCTCGCTAACGGTGTCAAGCCAACAGATTTAGGCCCTTCTCTTCAGGTAGAGAGTCTCGTAGCGGCACCTTACGGGGAGGCGACTTTTGATAACGGTGCTTTTCACGCACAGATAATTCAGATCAATCGCTTTGGCTCGATGCATTTAAACATTCTCCATGGAGAGTGGGAAAAACACGAACCAAAACTTGGGGCGAGTATTCATCTCAAGTTCTCTTCGGGAAAGGAAACAACCCTCCCTTACGGCACTACTTTTGGAGATGTTTCTCGTAATGAAAATATTATCTTTAAAGACGACTACGGACGAATCGAGATCGCCAAAAACCAAGGCCGCTTCATAGAAGAATTCCCCTGCCGAATTGGGGATTGGGTTGATGTTAGGATATAAATTACTATTTACGTTTGATACATTTTCCACTTCGGCGTAGCGCCCCTTCCAACCGCTCTAAAGGAGGACTCTCTAAGAGAACTAAGGTGTGCCACACATTTTCTTTGTCCGCCGTTGGATATCGATCGATTACCTTACGAAGCAACTCTTCACGTCTTCGCACTTTTATTACGGCGGGAGAATCGATATCGATTTTGCTAGTGTCTATGGCCACGATTAAATAATACTACATTTCTCATCTTAATGCATTTAGAGAGTTTTATACGAGCTAATAACTCTCTCCACTATCAAAGTCCTTTCTCTTCTTTGAAGAACCCGGTGCAGGCATCCAGATCTTTCCACCTTCATGCTTGATCACACTACCAACGTTTGAAAGTGCCTTTCCCGTGCCCTCTTCCACAGGGGCACAACCTCCAAGCATAGAAATCATCATTGCGAAGAAAAAAAACAGATAGAGATGCTTCATCTTTTTCATATTTACGCCTTTTATAGATTCCATACGGTAATTCAGTTAATTTAATGGGATAGGTATATGGCCCCCAAACACTAGCATCGGACTCTCCCCTGCTGCCGTAATCCCAACGCCATAGGATTGCTTTAAATCCCCCTCTCCGCGAGTATATTTTCCATACCATCCTGCCGCAATAGAAATATCATTCTCTTCAGTCACACTAAGAGAGGCTGACCCAATGGAAGTTCCCATTACTCGAACATCTTTTACCCGAACTCTTGCCTCAACCTCTCCTAGAAATCCTACTACTCCGATATTTCCAGAAACAGTGAATTTATTTTTGCCATCATTATAGAGACTTCCTTCTAAACCAACGCGGATGTCAATTGGTATTGCAAACCTTGCCGAAGCCTCTTTCAAATATATATCTTTCCCACTAAATATCCCCATCTTTGCATCTGGAAGCGCACACGGATTAAACGACCCATCGCTGTTAATCGGAGTGATCAATCCATCAATCGACCCAACTCGAAGCTGAAGTGGCCCATCGGTGAGAACACGATACCCAAGAAGGTTATCGACTGCATCATGATGCTTGTCTTGAACAAGAACCGCGGCACGAATAGGAAGATTACCACTTGAGAATCGATGAAGATTCAAAACTCCATCTTTAGTAATCTCAGCAGTAAGCGTAAGTGAGGCTGGAAACTTTGTCTGCTTCTCCTGTTCAGTATTCGCGTGAGGGGGTTCCAGTATAAGTTTTACTGGTGTTGTAAATATTCCAGAGTAAGAATGTTCTTCGTTTTGGGATTCGAGTGATAGATCACTCTCTGAACGAAGTGAGAGCAGTGAAGAGGTTTTTGAAGGAGTTTTTACTGTTGGCTCTAAAGACTTATCTTCGGATTGAGAGTTTTTAAGGAGATCCTCATATGCCGGAAAATTCAAAATGCGCTCTTTTGCTGTGGGAAGATTAAGTGCCATTCGTTCTCCCGGTGGAGAGGAAGTAGTTACTCCCGCAACGCTTTCAAGCGATGATTGTAGTGCTAAGGGTGAGGTCGACTTTGGTTCCGGCATCTCTCTAAAACATCTTCTATAACCTAATTTCTCCCCCTCCCTGTTGTTATGCCGAACACTCCTTTAAACGTTCCTGTGAGATTTGAGAATGATTTTAGGTGCGCTAGTTAATTGATACACGTTTATCAAAACTCTCCATAACGTTCTTATACAGGTTAGCGATCGTCTACTGGGGACGTAACGGTAGACTAATTTAAAGGACTATTGGTTATGAAAAAATGCTTCGTGCTTTTCGTTTTAATTCTTGGATTCTCTTCAAATGCTTTCGCACTCAAGGCTCCTGAAAGGGGATCTTATGGTGAGTGTCGAAACAATACAGAGGTAAGTTTGGGTTGCATTTACTGTGACTGCAACGATCTCTTAAAAGCCACGCTTGCCGCTTGTAAAGGTCAGGGTGGAACTTCTAGCTTCCATTGTGAGTATTTATAAAATCTGCCTGAAACGCCCTACGAGCGGAGAAGGGAAGGTTGAACACAGAGTTTCACAGGGTTACACAGAGTTAAATTAGAAGTCTTTTCTCTTAACTCTGTGCAACCCTGTGAAACTCTGTGTTCAATAATCATAAACTGTTATTTTATAAGACTTACTAGTCCACACATCATTCCTCCCACGCCACTGCTCCACCCTTAATACTCTTTCCTCTTTTTGTAAGCACACATCCACCATCTAATCTATTTGTGTGCACATCGATTAACTTCATTAATATTCCTACTTTTCTCTCTGCTGGGCACTTCACCTGATAGATCTTCGTATGATCTGCATACTGGCGAGCAAAGCGGAGCGAAGTTACCTCCTTATAGGGTATGAGCCGTTTCTCTCCCGGCTTAATCACTACATGGAAGTTTGATAAACCGTTAGAGGTGATCACCTGATCCACCACAAAGGAGTTATACTCTTTATCGAGGATGTCATTTTTAAGGAGAATTTTCCCTTGTGGGATATCCTCCCTGCTGCACGAACAGCACACCCCAAAGATGAGAAGAAAAACGGCTCTTTTTACACTCTTACGGTTCATCTCCTCACATTTAACATTTTGAAAAACCCACGCATTAAAAAACCATCTTATTCCAAGACCTTACTCACGGCCATTAAGTTAAAAATCTGAAAGAAGATTTATAGAACCACAGAGGCACAGAGCCGCAGAGAAGATCAATAAAACCCCTTTACTCTGTGTCTTTACTCTGTGCCTCTAAGGTAGCCGGAGGAGTGTCTCCTCAGAGGAGAGAAGCGCCCGGGGTGTGACGATCATTGAGTTTGGAATAGCTCTTCCGATGTTGCTCTTTATTCTTTTAGCAATCATTGATGTGGTTCGCTACATCGCAGTTGAAGCGATACTAAACAAAGCCGCCGCAGACGCCGTGCAAACACACAACAGAATACGTAGCCCTTGCAGCCTTAAATGCTTTTGGAAGTGCATCAGGAAATTCTCTTAACAAACTGTATGCTTCACGAGATCGGGCAGCAGAGATCGCCGGGATAAATATTATGTTGGGCGATTCTTTGTCTGGATATTCACATCAGACGGTGCAACTGGGGCCTGTCGTAACCCCAAATCAAACCGCTTCAACTTCAACAGATGGCGCAAATGGTAAGATAACCCCAGGTGTATGGCACTTCTTTCCGCCTAATGATTGTACAAATAAACCAACTCCTTGTCCCTGCAACAACGGAAGTTGGGCTGGGCCATGTTTTCAAGAGCTAGATTTCAACGATCCCAATCAAGCAAACATAACTCCTAATGCATTTAGAGCAGATCTCCGACTACGTCCTGACTCACCGCTTCGTACTTTATTTGCAAAGGTAATTGGACAAGATTATATCCCACTTCAATCTACTGCTACCGCAGCAATTGTTCCTCATCATGGAGTGCTACTTGTAGATCTCTCCCGTTCCTCCACTATGGAAACGCACCACCCTTATGAACGTTACGGAAGAGATAACTCAACTGAATACGCATTTAAACTTACAAACACTGTTGGATGTAACAGTTATACAGATCATACAAATCCTTGTACTCCTCGCCCTCCTCCCTATCTCTGTAGAGACATAAACACAAACACTTACGTTCCATACCCCTCCGCGACAAATTGGCCTCCTTCAATATGTGATTTCGTAGGAGGCTCACCTCCTGGGCTATACACAGCACTCTATAACTACTACTGTTCCCTACCTCCACTTCCTCCAAGAAGAGGGACACTTACACAACCAACACGCCATTTCAAAGATGATTATGGGTGCTACATTGTTTCTTATCATGATGAAAAGGGAACTCCCCGATCTGATCACTACCTTATTGATAAATATCGGTGCCAGGAAACTGACAGCACTAGCCCGGCATACTGTCCGAACTATCATGACGGCCCAGAACCGTTAAACACGATGCTCCATGGGGTCAACTATGCACTCCAGCTTATTGCGGCAAGACAGGTTTCTGGTGACTTAATTGGTGCGATCGGTTTTGATCAATCAGCAAAGATCCCTGAGAGAAGATTTAATCTTGTCCCACCAACAGATCCCTCATTTACCACGTTACAACGAATTACGTATATTGATAACCAAACCGACTCCACCCTTGAAGAGAGAATTCAAAATCATTTCTTCTTTCCAAGAGTTGATGCAACAAGCA
>CAZDIO010000080.1:0-9837 GCA_964505555.1 uncultured Bdellovibrionales bacterium | reverse complement strand
TCGTTGCGAGCGAAGCGAAGCAATCTCGAACCCTTATTTGTAGTATGAGATTGCTTCGCTTCGCTCGCAACGACAGAAACGACCGTTCCTTTTGTTAAAGGCTTCTTAGTTCAAGCTTATAGAGCAAGAACTCTCTTTGGTTTCAAGCTTTTAGTCGGGATTTAGCCGATTTTTCACTATAAGTAACACCCTCAAGTACCTCAGCCATAACAACGAAAAGGACGCATTTTGAGTTTGCGTGGGAAGGATTACATAATGGTGAAGAGAAGGAGTTAGTTTGTATGCCACAACCGAAATCTGATCGGGTGCAAAGAGAGCGAAAAGAAGATCCCCATCAAAAGGGACAACCCCCACACGGTGGTGCTCGAAGAGACGATCGTGATCCCGATCGGGAAGAACGATCGAGGTCACCACAAAGAGCCAAAGCTCGAGCTCCTGAGGAAACTAGAAAACCTGAAAAAAAAGAAGCACCAGATCAAAAACCAAGAACTCCCGCTCCCGAAGAAAGTAGAACTCGCCCCATCTTACCAGCACCAAGAAAAGCTACTCCTGGTCTTGAAAAAACTCCTGAAAAAAAAGGTGAGGATCAAAAACCAAAAGTTATCACCCCTCAGAAACAAAGAACTGCTCCAGAGGCAAAACCAGCAGATCGAGATCAGAAAAAACCTTCTGCAGCCGAGCATCAAAAGCCAACCAATCCCCAAACTGAAAAACCAAGAACTGCTCCAGAGTTAAAGCAGTCAGGTCGAGATCAAAGAAATACCCCGAATCTTCCCGATCCAAGAAGTGTTCCAAGCGCGCACAATAGAGTGGCGATGCCAGAACATGGACAAAAAGCTGTGCAGAATCAGCAAAAAAGCAGTCAGGATCAGGAGAGAACTAAAAGGGTTCCTCCTCAACCAGTAGATAACGATCGCCAGACGTTGACTGGACCACAGCGCGCAGCTTTAGGGGTGGCGGCGGTGGCGTTTCTTGCGGGCACAAAACCGGGAAGAAATGCTGCAGAATGGTTTGGAAAAACAGTTCGCCGCGAACAAGATATTCGATTTGCAGAAGCGGTGACACCAGATACGGTGATTCATAATCATCATACTATTGTTAACGATTACAGTCATTATGGGCACTGTCATGGAAGCGTCCGTTATCTCGCACCACCGCCACCTCCGACATTTGTCGCGATTGTGCCTCCACCCCCTCCGATATATTACGCAGCCCCGGTGATGGCGGTGCCGGTATTTGTTCCACCACCCCCTCCGGTCTATCTGATTGAAACTCATCTAAGGAGTCGGTGTTCATATGAGCAACAAACGTTGTTTGTTGCAGCAGCTGAGGCACATTACCTTACCGGAGATCCCCGAGCAGGGTACGTTGCTGCAGAGATCCTTGAATCTACTGGGTACTCATTTTCTGGTGGCTTTGAATCGGTGGGAAGTGAGCTTACAGCGGTGGGATTCAATGTAGGCCATGTCAGAAATTCGTTAGGATCACACACCAACTTTTCGTTCGGGTATAGCGAAGGTGGCTTTGATGACAGCACCCGAGCATTTCTTAATTTTCACCTTGTCGATTAAGGTGAAACTTTAGAACTAAGTTCTTAATTAAACACAGAGTTTCACAGAGCTACTCAGAGTGAAGAAAATAACTCTGTGTAACCCTGTGAAACTCTGTGTTCAATTAAATTACGCTTTAACTACTTCTTTGTTCTTTTGATCTGTGCGCTGTTTTGGTTCGAAGGTAAGAAAGATCTTCTCCTCTTTGACATCCACTTTCACATTCCCCCCATTTTGGAGCTCTCCAAAGAGGAGCGCATCGGCGATCGGGTCTTTGACCTCAGACTGGATGAGCCGATGCATCGCCCGAGCTCCCATCACCTTGTCATACCCTTTTTCAGCAAGGTGAGCCCTAGCTTTTTGAGTAAGTAAGATACTTGTTTTCTTTGCGCTCAGTTGGGTCTCAATTTCGAGAATAAATTTATCAACCACCTGTTCTACTACTTCTTTCGGAAGAGATTTGAAGGTGACGATGGAATCAAGACGATTTCTAAACTCCGCTCGAAAACTCTTTTCAATCACCCCTTTTCCGATCTGCGGAAGATTCTCACCAAAACCGATCGCCTGAGCATGGAGAGACTCAGAGCCGATGTTTGAGGTCATAATTAAGATCACCTTTCTAAAATCAGCTTTCTTTCCGGTGCTATCAGTCAGGGTTGCGTTGTCCATTACCTGAAGGAGAAGATTAAAGAGATCCGGATGAGCCTTTTCAATCTCATCAAGGAGGAGCACCGCATGGGGATGTCTGATGATCGCATCGGTAAGAAGACCCCCCTGATCGTATCCAACATATCCCGGAGGAGCACCGATTAAACGAGCTACGGTGTGTTTCTCCATATACTCACTCATGTCAAAGCGGATCAGCTCTAAACCAAGCGTTTGTGCCAGTTGCTTCGCCACTTCGGTTTTTCCCACCCCCGTCGGACCAACAAAGAGAAATGATCCGATCGGCTTTTGCTCCTGGGTAAGACCTGCTCGAGCACGGCGAATTGCCCTGGTAAGCATCGTAATCGCTTCATCTTGTCCAAAAACAACTTGTTGGAGCTTTTTTTCTAAGCCTAAAAGCTTATCGCGATCTGAACTTGAGACTGACTCGGTGGGAACTTTTGCCATCTGGGCAACGATTTTTTCAATATGACCAGCTTGCACCTTGGGCGGAGTGGTCGGAGGCTCTTCCTGAAGTAGAGAAAGTGTCGCCCCAGCTTCATCAAGCACATCTATCGCCTTATCGGGAAGAAATCGCTCATGGATGTATTTTGAGGCAAGTTCTGCGGCGGCTTTGAGTGCTGAGGCTGAATAGCGAACGTGATGGTGATCTTCAAGACCGGGCTTTAGTCCTTTGAGGATCTCAATTGTTTCTTCAATGGAGGGTTCTTTTATCTCGACTTTCGAGAAGCGCCGTGCAAGTGCACGATCTTTTTCAAAATAATGTTTATAATCTTCAAATGTCGTGCTTCCAAGGACGCGAATTTTTCCTGAAGTAAGAATTGGCTTGAGGAGATTAGCCGCATCAAGACTTCCTCCAGAGGTTGCTCCTGCACCTACAATAGTATGAATCTCATCAATAAAGAGCAGAGCGTCTGGGATTTTTTCAAGCTCCTTTATTACCCCTTTCAGTCGTGCCTCAAAATCTCCTCGATATTTTGTTCCTGCAAGGAGAGCCCCAAGATCGAGTGCGTAGAGTTTTAATTCACGAAGTTTCTTTGGCACTCGCCCTCCAACTACTTGCAAGGCGAGCCCTTCTGCTACGGCTGTTTTTCCTACCCCTTGATCACCAACAAGGAGCGGATTATTTTTTGTTCTCCGGCATAAGATCTGAATAACACGTTCAATCTCACGTTCCCTGCCGATTAAGGGATCGATCCGACCTTCCTGTGCCTTTTGATTTAAAAACGTGGCAAAATTCCCAAGGGCATTTTTTCCTTGGTCCCGGTCTTCATCCTCATCTTCTAGTTCTTGATGAGCAAGCTCCATTGATTCGATGATCTCATCATCCAAATCAGGCCTATGGGAGATATACTCAAGAATATCAAGGCGGGTAATCCCTTCTTCAGAAAGAAAATGAGCGGCATGACTCTCTGTCTCAGTAAAGATTGAGGCGAGGAGATCTCCGATAGAAACTTCGTGTTTACTAGAGTATTGTACATGTAAAATGGCTCGCTGTAGCACCCGCTGAAAGGCGAGAGTTTGCATCGTTTCACGGTAGGTGCTTGCGGGGAGACTTTGAAATTTCGTTTCAAAAAAGTTCTCTAATTTCTTTTTTAATCGCCGAACATCTCCACCACACTCACGAATAATAAGTTGTCCCTTCTCATTTTGTACAATGGCGTAGAGAAGATGCTCAAGACAGAGCAGATCGTGTCGTCTTGTTTGCGCCTCGTTCGAAGCAGCGATCAGGGTAGATTCAACATCACGGTCTAGCATTTTATGCAGGCTCCATTACACACTTCAGTGGAAATTCATGTTGCTTTGCTTTTGCATGAACGATAGTGATCTTTGTTTCTGCAGCTTCCTTGGTAAACACCCCAGCGGCTCCCCGTCCATCTTTGTGGACTTGAAGCATTATACGATGCGCATCTCCTGGTGCCTTGTGAAAAACAGTTTCTAATATGTGTACTACAAATTCCATCGTCGTATAGTCGTCATTTAAAAGAACCACCCGAAACATAGGGGGCTCCTTTGTTTTTGTGCGCTCTTTAGTTGCAACACCCTCAAACTCTTTTGGATGGGACGGAGACATAATCGATATATTTATATTTCACTTAGTATTCGTATGAATATGATACTAAAACGAAATACCTTCTCGCAAGAGGAAGGTAAATGGGAGAGATTCGTAATATAGCTAATAGAAGCTGAGATAGGGCTACAGACCTTAAAGTAAAGATTTTTATAGAACCACAGAGGCGCAGAGAATATGAATAAAATCCTCTTTCTCTCTGTCTCTGCGCCTCTGTGGTTCCATAAATCTTTCTTTCAAAGTCTTAACTTAACGGTCGTGGGGAAGAATCCCTTTAAAAACATCAGGTTATATTGGATATATTTCTAAAGTTTGGTATTTATTAGTGATATAATGTCTCTCCTTGATGAGAGCATGGATTACTTGATCTAGTGGGTATGCACATGATTCCAGACAAACCTAACGCGATCTCTGCGTCAAAAGTTAAGCGCCATATTGATAAGCTTACACCTACGGTTCAGCTAAACGAACATGAGATAGCTCGTTATGCTGTAAGTCTCCTTCATTTAATCTCTGAGGTGAAAACTTCCCCCTTGAAAGAGATCGATCTGGAGAAACTTTTTACCTACCGCGTTCCAACGATGGACCCTGATGGGTGTAGTCGGATTGATGGCACCCTAGCAAAAGATCCGTATGATTTGCGAAAGGTGTTATTTGATCAAAGCACGTTAAGTGCAAATGGGTTTTATGAGCGACCTGAAACGAGGCAGGTTTTTATCCTTAATCAGCTAGTTGAAAAAGTTATTAAAGACACCGGTGTGAATTGGCTTGGGTTTTATCAACGACGTGTTCTTCCACAAAAGAAAAATGGCGCTGGAGAGGTTCTTCTAAAACTTGCCTACCGAGGAGCTGAAAGCCGCGCAGAGTTTCCACTGACAAGAGAGTTTGCTGAAAAAAGTAATAATTCCACGGTTGGATTAACTGGTCAGGGAATTATTATTAATGATATCGAACGCTACCTCTGGGAGGAAGGAGGGCCATACTATCAGTGCGATAGTAAGGTTCATAGTGAAGCATGTCTTCCAGTTTTTTCGCCTGTCGGGGATGCCGTTGTTGGGATTATCGATGCTGAGAGCCATGAGCGAAACAAGTTCTCTGAGCGGGAGCTAACGATGCTTGTGGGGACCTGTATCGTTTTAGAAGAATTACTGGTTGCAATCTAATGACACCTCCGGGTATCGTCTCTCGATGATACACATTCTTGCCGCAGATATCGGTGCTACAAATAGTCGTTTTGCACATTTTTCTGGAACAGATTCACAGAGTGTAACACTCCACGAAAGTAAGTGGTTTGAAACACAAAAAATGTCTTCACTGCGGGAACTTCTTTCCGCAGTCACTTCAAGCGGACTTTCACTAAAACCGGCTGATGCTGATATCGTTGCCATTGGGGTTGCCGGTCCAATTGAACAGGGGGGATTTAGTCAGCCTCCTTATATCTCGTGGCCAATTGATCTTCGGAATGCAAGCGTTGATTTTTCGATAAAACGTTATGTGTTAATAAATGATTTTGTAGCGCAAGCTTACGCTTGTCGCTCACCGCTTGGAAAAAGTGCCGTGGTGATAAAGAGTGGAACGAGTGACCCAGAAGGCACTGTTGCTGTCATTGGAGCGGGCTCAAACCTTGGAAAAGCAATACTTGTGCCTGATGACGGAGCGTTTCTTGCGCTCCCTTCTGAAGGGGGCCACATCTCATTTCCTCCTGAGAATGAACGTGAACTTGATTTTGTTAAGTTTGTGCTTCAGGAGATCGGCGATACCTATCTTACCTGTAATAATGTTATCTCTGGAAAGGGGATCGCATTTATTCACCATTTCTTAACTGGTGAAAAACTCCCCCCTCAAGAGGTGACGAAACGATTTGGAGAGGATTCTGAAACACTTATTTGGGCATCTCGTTTTTACGGGAGAATCTGCCGTAACTTTGCTTTGGATACTCTATCTCAAGGTGGTTTGTTCATTGCGGGTGGGGTTGCTGCAAAGGTGCCGCTCTTAGTAAAACACACCGCTTTTTTAGAAGAGTTTGAAAGGAGTCCTACGCATTCAAAACTTCTTAAAAAAATCCCTATTTATCTGATGACGAACGAAGAAAGTGGTTTGTGGGGAGCTGCTTTTTGCGGCATGTTAAAACTTGGGCATTGATAGTTTTTCCGGGAGTAAGAGATGAAGAAACATAAAAGTCAGAAACGAAGCAGTATGAGAAAAATAGTATCCACCGTTTATTTTTTTCTGCTGATGACGGCAAGCGCCGCAGCAGATGGAGCAGGAGCTCCAGGAAATGAGAATATCGGTCCGTTGTCTGAGTTTGAGTTAGGGAAGTATCAATACTGCGGCACTGACGCAGACTGCATCAAGGCAATGAACGGTTGCTGTGATTGTGCAAATGGAGGACAAGACGTGGCGGTTAATCGTGAACGGTATAACGATTTTCGCGCACGTTTTGATTGTCTAAATATTAATTGCACAGAACGGGCACGAATTCCTTCGTGTGGGAGTGGGGTCGTTTCTTGTGTGAAGCATACCTGCCAGTATTTTGAATCGGAGAAATTGGCGGAGTAGATTAGGAATAATTCCAACCAAGACACTCTAACTTAGTCTTCTATTTAGTCTTATAATTTTAATTTTAATTATACTTAGTCTTATACTTCTACTTATACTAAACTTAGCCTTGCTCTTGCTCTAAAAATTATTAGGTGCAAGAGCAAGAGCAAGGCTAAGTTTAGTATAAGTAGAAGTATAAGTTAAAGAATCAACTCCCCCCATCGTAATGACGACAGGGGAGTAAGGGTACCCTACTTTTTCATCGAAAGAATATACTTCACCACTGCTTTCCGGTCACCCTCTGGGATATCCTTTCTTCCAACCATCATCGGACTTCCCCCATACGGAGCAGCTCCATTGGTGATGACATTGAGGAGATCGGTCTCTGTGCCGGTCTTTCCATCCTTGTCCGTATCCAAAGAGTATACCCCTGTTGTCAGGTCTCGAGGTTTTGGGTTAATTGCTGCACCGGCTGGACCATCTCCTTTTCCCGAAGTGCCATGACACCCCATGCATGCGCCAAGACCGTTGTAAATTGTTTTCCCCTTTTCAATATCTGCATCTGCGAAACTTGAAGTAACACTTACAACTACCAAGCCACCAACAAAGAATATTTTTTTAATGCTCATTGAATCCATCTCCCGATCGGTAAAAGGTTCTCCCTTTCTCTCGCTACTATAGGGAAGACCCTCTGTAAAGCACTCAAACTATTTAGGGTGAATCTTTAGTTTTTCTATTAATTGCTCATCTTCTAATGACCCTAACTGAAATCGAATTGGGGATATCGATATTTCATTTCGTTGCAGAACCTCAACATCACTGGGCAAAAACGAAGAGGACAACTCCTTCTGAAAGGATAACCCTCCAAGTTTGTGCCTAAATTTATTTTCCGCGGTTTTGATAAAAAGTGGTTCAAATTTTCCCCGAGTAACGCGGGTTACTGTTCGTTTTGTTTCGGGAAGTGCGCCCCAAGGAACGTTAATAGTAAACAGATCGGCGCATGTCCAACCCTCATGAGCAACAAGATCTAACGATATTGAAACACAAAGCGAGGCGAGTCTCTTCCAGTCCTCTGCATAGGCAGAATAAATTTGAGGATCGTGATTTGACCACATCTGATAAACTTGAATAGGGAGATCCACAGAAAACGCTATGGAGCGTATGCCGGTGAGAAATGCTTCTTCAGCTGCTCCTACGGTTCCTGAACTGAGGTAAAATGGTAGTCCAACGTTTGTTCCCATATTGATTCCAGAAAAAACAAAATCTGGTTTTGTTGGATAGATATTATGAACTCCAAGACTCACAGCGTCTGCTGGGGTGCCATCGACGAGATACCCAGGAAGACCACCGAAGTCATGTTCAAAAACAGAGAGATCTCGAAATCGGGTGAGAGATTTTGAAACCCAGCTTTGCTCAAGCTGAGGGGTGACAATATGAAGGCGCTCAAAATAGTTTTGATCTGCAAGAGCATTACAAAAAGGGTGAAGGAGCGGTGAGCGGGGACCGTCATCATTGGTAATTAAGGCAGTGAGCTTTTTCATAGCGTAAACTAAGTTCTACCGGTAATATTGGGAAAGTATCAAGGAAAGAATTTTTTAATAGTAAGGGAGTCTTAAAGGGATGAAGTTCAGGATTGGCGAGCTCCTTTTTGATGAACACAGAGTTTCACGGAGTTCCACAGAGTTGAAACTATTGGTTTTTCTTCTCTCCTCTGTGAAACTCTATGGGACCCTGTGTTCAATAATCTGGCTTGTGGGTGGAGTTTGGAGTTTGTGTATACCGAGCAATGTTTTTGCTGAGGAGCTTTCTTCAAAAGTAAGTCCCAAAATTGAGCTGGAGAGCGTTTCTGAAGGGTTTTCTCTTCCCACGTATCTTACCTATCACCCCAGTGTTTTAAAAAGACTCCTCGTCATTGAGCAAACTGGAAAAGTGATGATCCTTGATGATGGAAAACGAAATTCAGATCGGCCTTTTTTAGATCTTACCGATCGTGTGGATTGTGGAGGTGAGAAGGGGTTATTAAGTATTGTCTTTCATCCAAATAAAGAAAAACCCAGAGTGTATGCAAACTACACGATGTCGACACCGACACTTATTAGTTCCACGCTAGAAACTATCGTCGCTGAGTATCCTCTTTCGGTAGATGGTTTTCCGGTAAAAAGTGAAGAGCGTATCTTACTTCGTATTAAGCAGCCGTATGCAAATCATAACGGGGGTCAACTTGCGTTTGGGCCAGATCAGAAACTCTATATCGGAATGGGAGATGGGGGCTCGAGAATGGATCCACACGGCCATGGACAAAACACGCAGAGTCTTTTAGGAAAAATGCTTCGAATCGATGTCGACTCCCAAACACCATACGCTATACCAACAGATAATCCCTTTGCAGATGGGGTGAAAGCAGCAAAAGAGGTTTGGGCATTTGGTCTTAGAAATCCGTGGCGCTTTAGTTTTGATCGGGTGACGGGAACGCTTTGGGCGGGGGATGTGGGCCAAGATCTGGAAGAGGAGATTGATATTATTCAAAAAGGAAAAAACTACGGTTGGAATCTTATGGAAGGAACGGTGTGCCATAAGTTAGGCTTTCAGTGCCGAGCAGGTGTATTTGAGCCAGCACTTGTGGTGTATGGAAGAGCTATGGGGGGATCGGTTACTGGTGGGTATGTGTATCGGGGAAAAGCTTTTCCAGCGTTGGTGGGGTGGTATTTGTATGCGGATTATCTATCGGGAAGAATTTGGGGTTTGTTATTTAAAGATGGCAAGGTGGAGCAGAATGAAGTGCTCTTAAAAACTGATTATCATATCAGTAGCTTTGGTGAGGATGCCGAAGGGGAGTTGTATGTGTTGGAGCATCAAAAGGGGGTGGTGTATCGGATTAGAGAGGGCAAATGATTTTTATGGCCAGCTGTTCTTAACCTTCCCTTATCCCCTTATTCATATTCTTATTCCTCCTCAAAACAGACAACGTTGAATCCCCTACAAAGGGAACGCCCCTCCTGTCGTTGCGAG
>CAZDIO010000079.1:0-15528 GCA_964505555.1 uncultured Bdellovibrionales bacterium | reverse complement strand
GAAGTTGTTAAAGCGATTCGAGATTGCTTCGCTCCGCTCGCAACGACAGGGAAGCCGCTCCTCTAGGAGTTATCGGCAAAAAAATGGGGGATTGTTAATGTAAATGCTTTTTTATGATAAGCAAAGAGGCTGCTGCGGTACTGGTTAAACCTCAGCCCCTGTTGACGAAAAGGTAGTTTCGGCAGTAGCCTAGCAACCTATTTGGCTACCGATAAAAATGAAAGGAGACCGTGGGAGCATTTCAGTTAAAATCAGAAGCAGGTGAGGGGAGAAGGGCAGATTTTCCAATTCTTGCCGATCCCTCACTTATCTATCTTGACTCAGCGGCGAGCGCCCAAAAACCCGGTGTGGTTATTGAGGCGATGTCTGACTTTTGTAAGGAAAGCTATGCCAATGTGCACCGGGGGGTCTATCGATTAAGTGAAACAGCCACGGCTCTTTATGATCAGGTGCGAGAAAAAGTTAAAACCTTCATCGGGGCAAGGTCAAGTAAGGAGGTAATCTTCACCTCAGGAACGACGGCGGGGATCAATCTTCTTGCCTACTCTTGGGGAAGGAAGAATTTAAAGGAAGGAGATGAGATTCTCACAACGATCTTTGAGCATCATTCGAATTTTGTTCCCTGGCAGATCCTCGCCAAAGAAACCGGAGCAGTAATTCGCTATGTGCCTTTAAACGCCGCGGGAGGTTTTTCTAAAGAAGATTTTGTGCGCTTCCTCTCTCCGAAAACGAAATTAGCTTCGTTTACCTACATTGCAAATGGATTGGGTATTATGCTTCCGGTAAAAGAGCTTGCCACGTTAGCGCATCGTGTCGGAGCGGTGGTGCATGTTGATGGTGCTCAAGCAGTGCCACATCTTTTTGTAAATATGGTGGATCTCGATGTAGATTTTTTTACTTTTTCTGCACACAAAATGTATGGACCTACTGGCGTTGGCGTTTTCTATGGAAAGGAACATTTACTAGAGAATATGCCTCCTTTTCTCAGTGGGGGAGATATGATTCGGAGTGTGTCTCTTGGGGGAACAACGTTTAATGATCTTCCCTTAAAATTTGAGGCGGGAACTCCAAATATTATCGGTGTTATTGGGCTTGGAGCAGCGGTTGAGTACCTCACCTCTTTAGGGATAGATGAAGTAAACCGGTATGAATCGGGATTAGTCAAGCTTTTAGAAAGTGAGCTTGAAAAGATTCCTGAAGTAACCGTTCTTGGTCCAAAAAACGATCATCATGCGCTGGTTTGTTTTGTTACGAAAGATATCCACCCCCATGATGTCGCCCAGTTTCTTGATCAGCAAGGAATCGCCGTGCGTGCAGGCCATCATTGTGCCCAAACGCTCCTTGAGCACTTATCAATTCAAGCAAGCACTCGGGCAAGTATCGGGGTCTACAATTCAGAAAAAGATATTTACGCCCTAAGCGAAGCTCTGAAAAAGGCAGTGACCTACTTTAAAAGGTAGGGGTTGTGTGTGCATGCTATCCCCAGGAAAGCGGGGAGAAGCTCTTAACGTCTTTAAAACTTCTACCTCTACTCCAACTTTTACTTCTCCTTAGACTAAACTTAGACTCGCACTTGCTCTTGCACTAAAAAATGTATGGAGGAAGAGCAAGTGCAAGAGCAAGTCTAAGTTCAGTCTAAGGAGAGGTAAAAGTAGAAGTTCAAGACTAAGATGTTTTATTTTAGAGCTTTACTTAATTCCCCCTTAAGATTTATCTACCCCCACTTCCCCCTGAATCATCTTTGATGCTTCCCGTTGGATTTTGAGTTGAGCTTTTCCCTGCTTCAAAATCGCTGAGGAGGGGGTTTGTTTCATTCCCGCAGTTAGTGTCTTTTCAGCAGCAGGAAAGTCTCGTTGTTTAAGTTGAATATCAGCAAGAAGTCTCACCGCTTCTTCATCTTTAAACTCACTTTTTTTAACCAATTTTTCAGTAATTTTTTTCGCCCGTTCTAGTCCCTGAGGGCTGTAGAGTGCATCACTTCGTTGTGCAAGAAATCGGGAAAAAAGAAGGACAGAATCTCTTTCATCTGGTTTTAATTGTGTTAAGCGGTCAAGATCAGAAATAATCTGATTCTCTAGGAGTTGTCGATCTGCCTGAACCGTGATTGTGGGTAACAGAGCGAGTCTTACTTTGACAAGGAGAGCGAGTGCTTCAAGTGAGTTTGGGTTTTTTTCTCGTGCAAGAGTTGCGTGCTGGAGTGCTTCCTGTTGTCGACCAAGGAGAAAGAAACACTCAGCAATCTCATACAAAACTTCATCCTGAGCATAGGTCGTTTGCCAGAGGACCTCTTGAAATGTTTTTATCGCTTCAATAAAATGTTTTTGCTTCTGTAAGACCAATCCCTTGCGAAAAAGTGCTCGAGAATCTCTGACACTTAATTGGGCTGCTTGTTCATAATTTTTTAAAGCTTCATCCTCGCGGTTAAGATGTTCGTTCGTAAAACCGAAGAGGAAATAGTATTGGTAATGGTCGCTTCTGTTTAGAGAGGGAAAGGTTTCTTCTCCCAGAGCGAGACTTTTTTCAAGCTCTATATTTTTTTTCTCCTCTTCTTCCGCACGAAGTGCAGATTGGAGGTGCTTCACCATGGGTTGAAGTGCCTTCGAGAAGTCCCGTTCGAGCAGGGAGAAATGGAGGTATGATTTGTTTTGTGAAGCTGCCCCTGCGGGGTAATTAAAAGTAAAAAGAGGAGCCAGTACAAAAACTGCAAACTTCAATCCTTTCAACATCTTAGAGTTCAACAGAGCCATTTCTCGTCGCCATTTTTACCTAGTTACGGGCAAATTTTCATCAAATTATAGTCTTTTCCTACTGCAAATGCATCTTAATGAACAGAATTGAACAAGGTTTCCAAAAGGGTACAGTCTAGGTTCCTAACAAGGTGTGCATGATTGAGCAACAACCACGAAAAAAAATTCTTGTGGTCGATGATGAGGCGAATGTCAGAGAATCGCTTCGTCTTATTTTAGAGCGAAGTTATGATGTCTCAGTAGCAGAAAATGCTGACGAGGCACGAAAACTGCTCGAAACAAATGGTGCTCCCAACACAACCAGTGCCGTTGAGACAACTCCGGCAACATTTCAGAGCCTCCCCGATCTTGTCATTCTTGATGTGGTCATGCCTGGACTTGATGGACTTGAGCTTCTTAAGCAAACAAAAGCAGATTATCCACTCCTGCCGATCATTATGCTTACGGCAACAAAGACGATTAAGACCGCTGTGCAAGCGATGAAAATTGGTGCTGTTGATTATCTCAATAAACCCTACGACGTTGATGAACTCTTGAGCCTTATTGAAGAAACACTCACCGAAGGAGCGTCTGGTCGAATGGCGCCATCTTCTGTAATGACTCTTCAGCATCATCGCCCAGAACTTCCTCAAATTGAAGGAGACTTTGGCTCAATGGTGGGGAAAAGCCCGATTATTGAGGAGGTGTACCAAAAAGTTGATCAGCTTGCAAAAAGAGATACTACCGTTTTGATTACTGGCGAATCAGGAACCGGAAAAGAGCTTGTTGCTCGAGAGATTCATCGACGAAGTAACCGAAATAACGGTCCCTTCATGGCGATAAACTGTGCGGCGATTCCAGAAACGTTGATTGAGTCAGAACTCTTTGGGCATGAGAAAGGATCTTTTACCAATGCCATCGATCGCCGTGTCGGACTTTTTGAGCTTGCCGATCACGGTACACTTTTTCTTGACGAGATAGGCGAGCTTAGCCTGCCCGTTCAGGTAAAGATGCTCCGCTTTCTTCAAGATCAGGAGTTCTATCGGGTGGGTCGTTCAAAACCGATCCGGGTAGACGTTAGAATCATTGCTGCAACGAACAAGAGTCTTGAAGCGGCTATCAAAGATGGTCAGTTCCGACAAGATCTCTACTACCGGATTAACGTTGTGGGCATTGAAGTTCCGCCACTTCGTAAACACACCGAAGATATCCGAGCTCTCGTTGAGCATTTTATAAAACGGATGTCTATCCTCTATGGGAATAAATCCGTGCGCCTCGATGAGAGTGCGTTTCAGGTATTAGAAAGTTACCCTTGGCCAGGAAATGTGCGTGAGCTTGAAAACGTAACTGAGAGCATCCTCGCTCTCTCCTCTGAAGAGGTGATTAGTGCACAACATCTTCCTTCGCGATTACGACTAGGTCAGAGTAATGGCGATCTCGCTCAGGATGTGCTTTCAGGAAGTATTCCTTTTGAACAAGCAGAGAGAGCTTTTGAAAAAGACCTGATCCTCCAAGCACTCAAGCGTACGAACTTTGTTCAAACCAAAGCAGCAGAGCTTCTAGGAATTAGCCGGCGGATATTAAAGTACAAGATGGATAAACTGGGCTTGAGTGAGGAAGACTCTTGAAGCTTGTCGTTAGGCTAATATATTAAGAATTCTGAAAGAAAGATTTTATAAAACCACAGAGGCGCAGAGACACAGAGAATATCGATTAATTTTCTTTCCTCTGTGTCTCTGCGCCTCTGTGGTTATATAAAAAATGGTTTTACGAAAAAGACTTAACTTCCGTGGATAGGAAGTTATTAAAATTTACTGTTTCTGTTGAATTTTTCTTCCGTAGGTAACTTCTCCCTTATCGATTCGTAGAGAAAAGCCACACTCCGGGCTGGTGCAAACCCACGCCTTATACGTAACAGCAGCTCCTTCCTGTCCGTAATCTGATAACGGCACGAGAACGCCGCCATTGCACTTTTGGCAATTTGGAAACTGTCTTTGCTGCCCCTCCATACACAACCCCTCCATCCAAGTAAGGTAAGCCTTAGAATATCACCGTTAAGACTAGTGCATTTTAGATAAAGATTCAAAGAGTTTGGTTTTTCCTGTTCCCTCCGGCCTAAAACGCCATTTCCCGAAATCTTTTGTAAAATACCCTTGCCAAGAATCGAACTTGGACCTCAGCCTTCGGAGGGCTACATGATATCCATTTCACCACAAGGGCCCGTGTCTGTCCCAAAACGCCACTTTTGGCCAATTTTGGTCGAACGGAAGATTGCTGCGGTGCTCGTTTACAGTAGTAAAGTCCGCTCCTCGCAATTTCCGTTCGACCAAACTTGGCTCAAAATTGTCGTTTTGGGACAGACACGCATAGGTAATACATTATGATAAATTTTCCTCGTTCTTTTTTGTGATTTTAAAACTCTGTACCAGCTTGGTTAGGGCGAGATCTATTTGATGGAAGCATTGTTCTAGGTGGGGGTTGTCTTTTTCTGGGTTGTCTCGGTAGGGATCTTCGATGATTAGGGGGAGTTGATCGGGGAGGGTGAGGGCGCCGAGGTAGAGGAGCTTGGATTTGGCTTGTGGGTTGTGGAGTAAGACGGCGTTTCGGTGTTGGGGATCCATGACGAAGATGAGATCGGCGTTTTTGATGTCTTTTTTTTCTAAGGACATCGTGCGATGGGAAGAGAGATCAATGCCTAAGGTTTGAGCGTGCTCGATGGCTTGTGGATAGGCAGTTTTCCCCGGGGTTGTTTCACATCCGCGAGAGATGACGTTGATTGAACTCAACTGCTCTTTTTCAAGGAGGTGTTTGAGCTTTTTTTCGGCGTAAGGACTGCGACAGATGTTTCCTTTGCAGATGATGAGGATCTCTTTTGGTAACGCTTTCTTTGTGCGCAGGGTTGCAAGTGGTTTGAGATAGAAAGAGGAGAGCCCAACGCGCGAAGAAAGGCCTGCCCAGAGGTTAAGAAAGAGCGTCTGGATTTTGCAAACTTCTCTTGGGAAGCGTATATTTTGCCCCATGATTTTCCCTAACACCAAGCTTTCTCCAGATAGGACTTTTTCAGGCTCAGCTACTCTCTCAGCTCCTGTTCTCTCAGTTCCTGTTGAAGATGAACTCCCTCATCCTTCCTCCTTGCTTCTTTGGAGTGGAGAAAGAGCTTCACCAGCAAAGCTTAATCTCACCTTACGCATTGTAGGTCGTGTGTCAAATGGGTTTCATCTGCTCAGATCCCTTATTGTGCCTCTTACGTTTGGTGATACCGTTTCGATTTCTCTCTCTCGGGGAACGGGGCAGATCGCTTGTGAATGCTTCCTGAGTGAAGATCTACAAAACAATCTTGGTGAAAATCTGGGTGGAGAAGATGAGGGGGATCGCCTTTCTGAGGTTCTTTCTGTTTTAAACTCCGAGAAAAATCTTGCCTGGAGGGCAGCTCGAGAATTTCTCAATCACGTTTCTTTACGTGAGGAGATTGACCTTAAAATTCAAATCAAAAAGCGTATCCCCTTTGAAGCTGGGCTTGGTGGGGGAAGCTCCAATGCCGCTTCGGTACTTCTGTTACTTGCCGAAGCGTTTGCCAAAATTGAACCTGCTAAAAGTAAACCTAATTTGATATTTGAATTAGCACCGAGTCTTGGTTCTGACGTTTCGTGTTTTTTAAAAAGTGGTCCAAGTTTTATCCACGGGTGTGGAGAATCTGTTTGCCAAGTTTTATTAGAAGAGGAGCCTTTGCCCGAACAGCTTACAAGTATCGGGCTTGTAATACTCAAGCCAAGGCTGGGAGTGAAAACCGCACTAGCTTATCAACTATATGACGAACACCATGGACTATTAGAGCCGATATTTAATGATGCAATCGATGAGGAAATAGCCTCTTTACGTCAAAATTTGCTTCCTGGGTTTAACGGCTTGAAAAAAAATGTTAAAACGTTCAGCTTTTTACTCGGCACAGGTGAGTGGTTTAGAGAGTTTGTCATCAACGATTTTGAGAGTGTGATCTTTGAGTCATTTCCAGAGCTCAAAGATTTGCGAAACATCCTCTATCAGCAGGGAGCAGAACATGTGCTTCTTGCCGGAAGTGGAAGCGCCTTGGTGGGGTTTACAAAAACCACCCAAGGGGCAAAACAGCTAGAAGTAAAATTAAGAACGCTCCTCCCCAAAGAGGTCTTCTTAACCACTTCAAGTCTAAGATGGTAATCTCGTCAGAGAGTAATGAGAATTACGATTTTGCCTTAAGACGAGGCGCGGAAATTACGAGGAGCGGAATGTGCTCGTTGCACATGAGCACCGCAGGAATTTTCCGCAACGAAGGCTTAAGGCAAAAGCGTAATTCTCATTGGGCGGTCGCCAAGCGGTAAGGCACCGGGCTTTGGTCCCGGCATTCGGAGGTTCGAATCCTCCCCGCCCAGCCAATTTTAAGAGATCCCCTGCATCAAATGCAGGGGATGCACAGTTAAAGTCAGTATGGGAAAAATGATGGTAGTACAAGGGAAGTTAGCAATTATTTCCGGACGCTCTAATGTGAAGCTTGCCCAAGAAGCAGCGCATGTTGCTGGCGTTGAGCTGAGCTCGTGTGATGTGCAAACATTTAGCGATGGTGAGATCAGTGTGGAGATCGGAGAGAACGTGCGGGGGAGCGATGTCTTTGTGGTACAGAGCACTTCTTTTCCTGGAAACGATAATTTGATGGAGCTCTTGATCATTATGGATGCGCTTCGTCGCGCTAGTGCAAGGCGAGTGACTGCGGTGCTCCCATATTTTGGTTATGCCCGTCAGGACCGTAAGACGAAGCCTCGTGTTCCGATTACTGCGAAGCTCGTTTCTGATTTAATCTCCTCTGCTGGGGCGGATCGGGTGTTAACGATGGATCTTCATGCGGGGCAGATCATGGGGTTTTTTAATATCCCGGTAGATAACCTATTTGCGATGCCGGTACTTGTAAAATACCTTCGTGAGCACTACAGTGGTCGAAACCTTTGTATTGTCTCTCCAGATTCAGGTGGAGTCCCCCGAGCCCGAGCCTATGCAAAAGTGCTTGGGGATGCGGCCTTAGCGATTATTGATAAACGACGTACCGCTCCGAACGAAGTAGCAGAGATGAAGGTCGTCGGAGAGGTTGAGGGGAAGGTCGCGATTATTGTTGATGATATTGTTGATACCGGAAAGACACTCAGTAAGGCAGCAGATGCGTTGTTAGAGCACGGAGCCACGGATGTTCTTGCCTGTTGTGCTCATGCGGTTCTCTCTGCGGATGCCACAGAGACCTTACCAAAGAGTAAACTTTCAAAGGTAATAGTGACGGATACAATTTTTCATCCAGACATTGCTCGTCACAAAGATTGGTTGGTGCAGCTTTCTGTTGCTTCTATTATCGGAGAAGCAGTGAAGAGGATTCATAATGAAGATTCAGTAAGTTCATTATTTGATATTTAATAGCGTCGTTAAAGAAAGGGAGAAAGACCGTGGAGTCAATTGAAGTAGTTATTGAGGGACGATCGGAGCTAGGAAGTTCGGCAAATTTTCGGTTGCGAAGGGAGGGCTTTATTCCTGCGGTGGTCTATGCCATCGGCAAAGAATCAAAGTCCGTGAAGCTCCCAGAAGTTCTCTATCGACGGGCAATTGCCGGAAAAGGACAAACACAGTTGTTTGTTCTGAAATCTGGCGATCGCGATTTAAACGGAAAAATGGCGTTAATCAAGAATGTGCAACATGAACCCCTACGGGGCGATGTTCTCCATATTGATTTTTATTCATTCGCAGAGGACCAACGAATTCGGGTAGAAGTTCCGATACGTCTTGTTGGAGAATGCTTGGCCGTAAAACATGGGGATTCAATTTTAAACCATCTCCTTCACAAGATCGACGTGGAGTGTTTACCAACAGCGATTCCAGCGGCATTTGACGTAGATATTACAAACTTAGTTGAGGGACATTCACTCCATGTCAGAGATATCGTTGTTCCAGCTGGGGTCGTAATTAAAACTCCGACAGATTCAGCGATTGTCAGTGTGGTCCATCATAAGGAAGAAGTTGTGGCTACGCCTGAAGCGGCTGCTGCAACAGAGCCACAGGTGGTTGGTGCGGAGCTCAAGGAGGGGCAAGCAGCTGCGGGAGCGCCTTCTGGTGAGAAGGAAAAGGAGAAGAAATAACTCATACGCTAAACAGTTCAGATGGCTTCCCAGGAAAGTGAATTATTTGCGGTTGTTGGGCTTGGTAATAAAGGGAAGAAATATGAAAAAACACGACACAATATTGGAGCTCGTGTTGTAACGGCGTATGTTGAGGAACTCCTTGGGAAGCAGAGTTCGTGGCAGGAGAAATTCTCCTGTCACTTCCAGAGGGTTCAGCATCAAGGAAGAGATCTGCTCTTTGTTCTTCCTCAAAAATATATGAATGAAAGTGGAGAGGCGATTCAACCGCTTTTGCATTTTTATAAGATTCAACCCCAAGATTTCATAGTGCTCTATGATGAACTTGATTTAGAGCCGGGTGTGGTGCGTTTAAAGAAAGGGGGTTCAAGCGCTGGGCATCGGGGGATAGAAGACGTTATCCAGATGATCGGAGGTGATGATTTTTATCGAATAAGAATCGGCATTGGTCATCCCAGAAGAAGTGAACGTGAAGAGGTGCAGAGAATTGAGGTCAGTGATTGGGTGTTGGGAGTTCCAAAAGGAGAGGAACATACGATTTTGGCAGCAGGAGAGAAGAAAGCACAGGCGGCATTAAAGCTTTTCTTAGAAGATGGATTAACCGCGGCCCAGCGCGTTGTTCATTCTGACGACTAAAAATATAAGATTTTCAGGGTGTCTAAAATCATTGTTTATTGCCGGAATTTAGTAAATAACGGGTGATACTTGCGGAATTATCAATATTTGAGGTAGTATCATCCGCTTTTTAGCAAAGATTTAAAGAAATCGATTAGATACCCCTAAGAAACAGATACACTTTGAAAGGAAGTGAAGGAGAAAGGTAATGCTTGGACAATATGAATCAGTAATCGTTTATAATACCGATCTCAAAGATAAAGACATTGAGGCTGAGGTAAAGAAGTGTGAGGATATGATCAAATCTCATGCTGGAACGCTCAGCAAGGTCGACATTTGGGGGCGCAGACAGCTTGCCTACCGGATTGCAAAAAAAGAATTTGGAATTTACGTATTGGTTGTCTTTGAAGGTGACAATACGCTTGTTGCGGAACTTGATCGAGCGCTTCGTATTAACGAAGGTGTGCTTCGTCATTTGATCGTCAAAAAGGATAAGTACGCCCCAGATTTTTCAGCTGTGTATCGAGAAGAGGGCTTGCCTTCAGAGGATTTACCATTTGTAGATGATGGAGACGCGTCATTTGATCTTATGGCAGGAAAAGGTGAGCAGGATCTCGGTATTCTATAAAGCGAATTAATAGCAGAGCTGGCGAAGTATAGCGGACGGGGAGATATAAACATGCGGGTGGTATTAAAAGAAGATGTGGTTGGCCTAGGGGATATTGGGCAAAATGTTTCTGTACGCAGAGGTTATGCACGTAATTTTCTCATTCCACGAGGTTTGGCTTTTGAAGTAGGGACAGCGCATGCACGTGAGATTGCTCACAAAATGATGCAAGTCGAGGCGAAAAAGAAGCGCTACAAAGGAGCTGCAGAAGAGGAAGGAAAGAGGTTAAAAAACCTTGTTCTTAAAACATCTCTCCGAGTTGGTACTGGGGGAAAAGTGTTTGGTTCAATTACCAGTCGTGAAATCTCCGATAAATGTAAAGAGCAAGGATTCGATATTGATCGGCGTCGAGTGATTCTTAGTGAGCCAATAAAGAAAACCGGAACACATTATGTTGAGGTGAAGCTTCATCCTGAAGTAAAAGTTCAGGTGCGAGTTGATGTTGAAGCGATTCAGGCTTCTCGGGAAGAGGAAGACAAAGAGACTGATGAGGTACGGACAACTCTTGAGAGTGCGAGTGCCGATCGTCAAAATATTGAAGTTGAAAATCCCGCAGAAGGTGAAGTCAAAAGCACCTCCAAAGGAAAAAAAGCAAAAAAGAGTAAAAAAGAAGAGTAGTACAGACATCCTAAAAGGTGAGATACTTATTAACGCTTTGTTTTTTTAGTCTCTATTCCCTTCAGATTTTTTTATTATCAGCTGTTGCAGAAGTTATTCCTGTTACACTTCGCCAACCACTCCATGTGGTGCAATCATTTTCTGGGCTTGACCCCGCAAAACAGCAAGGGTTTCTTGTTTCTGTCACCTTTCGTCCGCAACAGGTTCCGCCAGTGGGAGCGCGTGTTTTACTTGTTTCAAAATATGTCGCAGAAGCAAGTCCCCATAGAGGATGGGCCATCGGCTTACGGGCATTAGATACCTCGCTTCGTCCGGAGGTATATTGGCGGGGTGCAAATGGGGAAGGGGGGTGGTTTACTTTTGAAAAGATTGAACTGACCATTGGCCGGGTGTATTCGCTCAGTTTGTTTGCTCAGGGAGATAATTTTCTCAACCTCTTTTTTGAAGAGTTGCAAAATGATGACCTTCGAATCTATGGGCCAGAAAACAAGAGTTCGTCATTTTCAGGGGCGGCATACTATCTTGGAGGGTATGACATCTCCGAGATTACCTCGCCAGAGACCTCTGCCTCACTTGAGATCGGATCTCAAAAAAGAGGGAAAAGTGCTTTTCAAGGTGAGATTATTTCTGTATTGATTTCTCATCCGACAGCTGTTCCTAAGGCGGTGGAGGAGGTGCGAACGTTAGTCAGTGGTGGACCAGTTTCATTGTTTCGGCGGTTTTATGGAGCAGATGCGATATTTAGTGGAATGAGTCCGCAGTTTCGTGCTGATTTTCCTTCTCCTCCATGGAAGAATGCGGAGATTAATTAAACTCAGATCATTAAGTTCAGATAACGCGATGCGAACTGAGAACGTGCTGTGAGGGTTCTGTCACTTATTCGTGGTTTTATCTCCTGCTTCTCTCTTACGTTTCTTATCGGAAGTTTCCTCTATCCCTATGCGAGCGCTGAGCGATTACTGATTGTTGTTGCTGTAGCGGGAGCAATTCTCCAAACAGAAAAGACTCTTATCTTGTTTTTGGTGCTGTTGCCTGTTTTTGGCAATAAACCAGGGACAGAGCAGGTGCATTATCTCCTTCTTATTGCGGCAGCACTGCAACTTGGTCTTCAGAGAATAACGGCCCCTCTTAAGAAGGGAGAGATTTCAAATCGGCTTATTTTTTTCCTCCTTCTCTATGTTTGTGCCTCATTGTTCAGCCTCACCTCTCTCCCCCTACAAAAGTTATGGTTTGAAGCCCGAAGTGCCATGCCGGATCTTTCTCCATCGACGATTTTGATGAGTATTGTCTCGTTTACTCGTGCGAGAGAAGATTCACCTGCTTATTCACCACTTTCAGTGCTCCTCACCGGTTATTCCTTTCTGTTCGGTTATTTCTGTTATCTTCTTGTGGGGGAAAAACCAAAGCGTGCCTATCTTTACGGTGGAGCGATCGCGTTTGGACTTATTGTGTCATTAGTAGTTGGACTTCTCGACTACTATGGAGTTATTGATCTAAGATTTTTTCGTTCCTTAGATCCTATTGTAAATCCAGGTGATATTCAGTTTCGGTTGCAATCGTTCTTTGGTCATTCTGGCTGGTTTGCTGAATATATTACACTGAGTATTCCCTTTGTGATCTTGCTGCTTCAGCTTCCCATTCGCTACTCATATCGGGTGGCGATAATTCTGCTGCTGCTCCTCCTTGCAGAGGCGGTGTTGATTCTTACCTATCAAAGAGGGGGGTGGATATCATATCCACTTACCTTATGTGTCATCTGGATGGCGATTTACACCACCCGTCTCATTGAGCAAGGCCAGAGAGATCTTCTTTCTGGAATAAAAAAAACTTTTATTAAAGTAATCATCTCGCTCCCCCTTACGGTGCTTTGTACCGTGCTACTTCTTTCGTTTCTTTCTACTGGGAGCGTGGTTGGAGGAGCGGCAAAAGAGAATGCGCAGAAATATCTAAGTCGCTTCCAAGATATTCAAAAAACATCAGATCGTACGGAGTTTATTAAAGCAGGGTTTAAGATCGGCATTCTCCATCCTCTTTTTGGTGCAGGGAGCGAATCCTTTTTTACGGCATTTGAAAAAGAATTCGTTTCAAAAAAAGGTCACTATTATGGGGAGGCAAATCTCCCTCTTCATGGTTCGGCGCACAATGTGTATATGCAAACATTTTCAGGAAAAGGAATAGTTGGATTGTTGTTTCTTCTCCTGAGTGTTTTTTACATGATTTATCAGGGGCTTAGGCTTTCGTTGAGAGAGGAGGAGTTGGACTATGATCTGAAGCTCTTTCTCCTTGTCTGTAGCTGTTTCTGTTTTGCATTTCTCATCTATGGAAATGTTCAAGAGGTATTTTATGTCCAAGCACTCCAGTATCAGTTCTTTGTGGTTTTAGGACTCGGCGCTGGAGTGATGAATGGGAACTCAAAAATTTCTTCCAAACAGCAGCGCGTGTGGTGGGGAGTCCTCTGTGTACTCCTTGTTTTCCATCTTAGTATGGAAAATACCCGTGCAGGTTGGGATACTTCACAACCAATTGAGTTTGGTTGTTATCGACCAGAAAAGAATGAAAAGAAGCAAAACATTCGCTGGTGTGGTCCAGAGGCGAGAAAACTCTTTTCTATAAAGTCAAAAAGAGGTGAAGAGGTGATCCATTTTGCGATTGTTACCCATATAGTAAAGAACCAAGAAGGCCATGCGACCTTTGAAGTGTCATATCAAAACGAAGTCCTTTTGAGTAAAGAGGTGGAAGCACTAAAAGAGTATCCGATTACAATTCCTGTTACAGAAGGACTTAGGAAAAAACTTCAGAAAAGAGAGCTTGAAAGTAGCGTGTTAGAGCTTAACTTAAAATTAAATTCATATTTTATTCCCAAACGAGACTATGACCGGAGTAACGATCGCCGGGTGCTCTCCTATCAGTTGGTGACCGGAGGGGGAAAAAAGTAAGAGGGAAAAAGTAAATAGCAGAGTATTAAGCGTGGCCAATAAGCAGCGGAAATAACCGCTGTTATGTGTCGTAAAACCTCCCTTACTTTACTTCGATAAAGAGCGAAGAAAGGTGAAAAAGTGAGGCATTTTTCTGTGCACACAGATTGCTAAAAACCCAGGATAACTTACCATTTTTTAATGTGCGGAATACTCAAAAGAGGATTTTTTCACTATCCGTGGAAGGCCGTAGATTAGAAAATCATAATTGGTAGAATAAATCTGTTCGAACGAGGGTTCGTTCTAAGCTGACAGTGATTTTAATTGCTGTGTTTAGAGGGATGGTGGTCGCAGTGTTTTAGCTGACTACTCCAGGGCAGTTTCGTTTGCATGGAAAACATTTCTTCGGAACTATTGTCTCGTCTAAAATCACTTGTTGATACGGCGCCGCATACAGATAAGATTTATCAAAAGGCAGTCTTACTAATTGAAGATGATCCCGTAATTATTGATTACATTCGGGAGATGCTTTCTGAAGTTGGGTTTCATGTTATTGTTGCGCATAACGGAGAAGAGGCAGTAGCGTTATTTTCTCGTTTTTATCTAACTATTCGCTGCGTTATTTTAGATTTCGATCTTCATGGGATGCACCCCGCACGAGCACTCTCCAAGCTCCAAGAGATCGACCGCGATGTGAAGGTGCTTCTTTCAAGCGGGTACCCTTTAAATCATGTAAAGAGGGAATTTCCCTTAGAGAGAGTAAAAAGTTTTATTTTAAAACCTTTTGATTCCTACCATTTTATTAGTGAGCTAGAGAAGCTATTAACGTAGCACGGCCGTTAAGTTAAAGATTTTTTATTAAACCACTTTCTTTCCCATTCCTTCCTTTCTTATTGCCTGAAAAGAACAGGTGGATTATGTCTGTAGCTGTGAAAATTTCAAAAAAGCTTCTTACTCTTTATCCTGCGTATGTAAACATCCTAACGTTTCTCCAAGATGTATTTCTGCTGATCATTCGTGTTTATTGGGGGTATCGTTTTTGTCGCACCGGGCTCGGGAAGCTACAAAATATGCCAAATACTATCGATTTTTTTACCTCACTGGGAATTCCCTTCCCGGAGATCAATGCCTACGTTGCAAGCCTCACGGAGTGTATCGGAGGTGTTTGTTTGCTCCTTGGGCTTGGGAGTCGGGTGTTAACTCTTCCGCTAATTTTTACGATGATTATTGCCTATATAACGGCGGATTCTGAAGCGGTGAGTAAGTTGTTTATAGAGCCAGAGAAATTTCTCAAAGCAGAACCGTTTTTATTTATGCTGACAAGCATAATAGTGCTTCTTTTTGGAGCAGGGCGGTTCTCTGTCGATCATCTTTTTCTCCGCCGATTTTTCTCCCCTTCAACAAATAAAAAGAAGTAAAAGTAGTTTCATTCTCTAACCGGAAGTATTTTTGACTTTCAGAAGAAAATCATAAATAACACACCAGAGAGCATAGGAAGGAGCAAACTGATGAAATTCGTTTCGTTTTTAAATGAGAAAGAGGAACGTCTGGGAGTTACCAGAAACGGAGTTGTCTACGACCTTACCGAGGCAGGAGAGCTACTTACTCGTAGCCACGGTGAGTTAACAACCGAGGCACGAAAAGTTTTTCAAAATATCGGTCCGCAAGCATTTTTTAGCATGATCGCTCTTCTTCAGGCGTGGGACAGTTACGGTGAGCATGTGCTTGACCTTGTTTCTGAAATTGTGGCTTTGAGCGATACCGGAAAGACTTTTAAAAAACCTATCTCTGAAATCACTCTAAAGCTCCTTAGCCCACTTCCTCGACCAACCTCTCTTCGT
>CAZDIO010000078.1:0-15782 GCA_964505555.1 uncultured Bdellovibrionales bacterium | reverse complement strand
GTTCTATAAATCTTTCTTTCGGAATCCCTAACTTAATGGCCGTGAACTACTACTATCAATGAATCTTGAAAGAGGATCTATGCCATGAAAAAAGTGATATTCTACTGTGCGCTCTTATTCTGCCTTCCAACAACCACTTTTGCTGAATATTGGAGTTGTAAGATGCCTAGAACAAAATCTCCGGTATACACAAATACTCCGGTAGTAGGAGAGGGTGATCTTTGCACTCCGCTCTCACTTGAGCGCTCTCCTTATAACAAAGTTCCAAGTGAGATGTTTGCACGATTTCACCTTAAGGAAACTCAACCGTTAAAAGAGAAAGATAGTGAGATCCGAAGCGATCTTCAGAATCAAGTTGAAACAAGTTTAAAGTATCGAGAAATCACAAGCAGTAAGAAAAAGGGGGTCTTGTGTGATGTTTCCGGTGAGGCCCGCGGACCTGAACATGTTCCTGCGATGATTACGGTAACTCGAGGAATGGTAACGAAAGATAGTGTTCGAGTTAATCTTCGAAAAGGGTTTAAGCCAGTTTCCTGGAAAATGAGTCTTAAAGGTGCGTGCCGGGAACCAGAGGTGCGGATAAAGAACTTATCTTGAGAAGACGAGGCAAAGAGCGCAGCGCCCTTCTAAATTGTCGGAATATAAGGTAGCAATAGAGGAAGATATTTATCCTAAAAGGTCCGAACGCTAGAACGTGGCTGCACCGAACGAGAAAATTGACTCTTCGTTTTTTCGAGTTTCTCGAGAAGGAAAAATTGTTCGTATCTATCTTTGTGGGAGTTGGCGGCTTAATCACCTAGAAGAGATTAGATCGCAGCTTACAACCCTAAAGCTTCAACCAAGTGATCATGTTGCTCTTGATGGTCGTGAGGTTGTTGAGGTTGATACCGCTGGAGCAATGCTCATCTACCGCGCGATTCTTGGACAAGGAATTGATCCAGACACGGTGCAGACAATTCATTTTAAGAAGGAACATCTCAACATTGGCCTCCTGGTAAAAGAGCGACTTGAAGCGTTTGATGTTTTTACCCGTTCTCGTGAGCTGGGAATTATTGAGAAGGTTGGGAAGACTGCACTTGATGGATTGCAAAACATTAAAGCAATTCTCACCTTTCTTGGTGAGGCAACGTATGAGGCGATTCTCGCCGCTACAAAGCCCACTCTGATCCGGGTAAAGGAGCTCTTTATTCATCTTGAACGGGCTTTTATCGATGCTATTCCAGTGATTACCATGGTTACGTTTCTCATTGGGGTTGTTGTTTCATATCTTTTTGCGTTACAGATCGAAAAATACGGAGCAAATATATTTGTCGTTGATGCCGTTGCTTTGGCGATGTGCCGCGAGCTCTCACCGATTATCGTGGCGATAATCGTTGCTGGGCGCTCTGGCTCAGCATTTACTGCACACATTGGGACGATGAAACTAAACGAAGAGATTGATGCGATGGAGACTTTGGGCCTCTCTCCAATGCAGGTCTTAGTGTTGCCACGGTTGCTGGCGCTGATCGTTGCTATGCCATTGTTGGTTTTTCTCGGCGATATAGCGGGGATTATTGGAGGTATGCTTATTGCTGATCAACGTTTAGGAATCACAGGATTAACATTTGTAGAACGATTGCACACAGTTCTTCCAACGAAATCGTTTATTGTTGGAATGATTAAAGCTCCAGTGTTTGCAATATTTATTGCCGTTATCGGATGTCGGATGGGCCTTGCTGTCGAAAACAATGCACGAAGTATTGGAACAAACACCACATCAACAGTGGTACAAAGTATCGTCTCAGTGATAATTTTAAACGCGATATTTGCGGTAGTTTTTGCGGAGCTTGGAATTTAACATGGGTGATTCTGTTATCGAAGTTGAGAACGTAGTTACTCGCTTTGGTGATAAAGTTGTTCATGATGGTGTCACTTTTTCGGTACGTAGAGGAACAATTGCGGCACTTATTGGTGGGAGTGGTTCGGGAAAATCTACGGTGCTTCGTGAAATTATTGGGTTGCTTCCCCCATCTGCCGGTAAAGTGAGTCTCTTTGGAAAAGATGTGTGGCAGCAGGAACCAGAAGATCTTCGTATGTTACGGAGTCGGATCGGGGTTCTTTTTCAAAACGGGGCTCTCTTTTCTGCACTAAACGTAGGGGAAAATGTTGCAGTCCCGCTAGAAGAGCAGGCGGCGGGATTTTCAGATGAAACAATAGCTGCAATAGTTCAGCTCCGCTTAGCTTTAGCGGGACTCTCAGCAGACACGGTGAGTAAGATGCCTAGTGAGTTATCGGGGGGTATGCGTAAACGGGTAGCGCTTGCTCGCGCACTTGCTCTAGAACCAGAGATCCTCTTTCTTGATGAACCTACTTCAGGCCTTGACCCGATTAATGCAAGAGCCTTTGATACGTTAGTTCGTACGCTCTGTGATGGTTTGGGGCTGACGATCTTTATCGTTACACATGATCTCGATACATTGTTAAGTATAACCGATCAGGTAGTAGTACTTGATGAAGGAAAAGTGTTGATTGATGCGCCCGTTGAAGAAGTTGTAAAGCTCGATCATCCATGGGTACAGGAGTATTTCTCCTCCCGAGTAACAAATTAAAGGCGAGATTTGGAAGCGCACGCTAGATATTTTTGGGTTGGCCTTGGTGTGGTGATCTTTTCGCTCGCGATCACTGTGTTTATTTTATGGCTAGCTGAAGCCACGGGAGATACTACATACACAAATTTCACTGTATACTTTAAGGAACATAGTCTTGATGGACTTCAGGCCGATAGTGATGTGACGATGAAGGGAATCAAGGTGGGAAGTGTTCAGGATTTTTATATCTCACCAAAAGATATTGAACAGATTAAGGTGACGCTGAAACTTCAAGAGGATACCCCAGTGAAGGTTGACACACGAGCCGTCATCCGACGAAATCTGTTAACTGGGCTTGCTAATATTGATCTCATCCATAGTAGTACAGAAAGCGCACCACTGACAGAAGTTCCGGAAGATGAAGATTATCCAGTAATTTTGGAAGGGCGCACCGAACTCAGCGCTATTGCGGATAATCTACCAGCAGTGATTGAAGATGTAAGTGAGGCGATTCACCAGGCGAGTGCCTTTTTTACAGAAGAAAACCGGGCAAAATTTCAAGCGATCCTCTCCAATGTTGAAAAAGCAACTCAGGCATTATCCAAAAACGATCAGGAGTTGCAACAACTCATTCCAAATATCAATGGAGTAACGAAGGACTTAAAAGAGATGAGTAAAAGTGTCACAAAGCTCAGTGAAAATACCAACGCCCAACTAGAGACGATCACTACGGAGCTTGTGGGGATCCTCAATCAGGTGAAGGCAACAACAGCAAATCTTGATAAACAGGTAACAGAACTTTCAGCCTCACTTTCAAACACCGCGCAGGTGCTCTCTGTAGAGACAGCAAATGCAAAACAAGATCTTAGTGTTGCGGCACAAAATGCAGCAAGAACCTTTGAACGGTATGATAATCCAAAGCGGTTACTTCTTGGTCCAAATGAAGGAAATCTTGGTCCTGGAGAGAGGGGTGGACAATGATCAAGCGAGGAGTTTTTTTCATTCTGTACCTGATTTTATTTAGTTCTGGTTGCAGCTTTAAACTTCCTGGTCATGGAGATCGAGAGATTTATTATGTAATTAATGGTGGGGAAAAAGCAGTTGGTAAAGAGATTGCACAAAGGCCTTACCGAGTTTTACTCTATGATGGAACCTCATCACGACTCGTAAATACCGAGCGAATTGTTTTTAGTGAAGAACCTTCACAACGAGGTCACTACCAGTTCTCTTTCTGGGCTGAAAATCCACCGAAACGATTCTTGTATTTACTTCAGAAGCGCTTGGAAGAGGTGGGGATATTTAAAACGGTCTCACAAACTACCAGTGGAGCGGTTTGCGATCTGCAGATCGGGGTGGAGATTACAGATTTTTATCACGATGTAGATAAGCGGCCAGGAAGTGCGGTGGTGAAGATGCGTGTGGAATTAATTGATCTTCGGGCTAGAAATACGTTGGCAAGTACGTACTTTTCTAAAGCGGTGCCAACAAAGAGATACAGTGCAGAAGGAGCAGTGGATGGCTTTGATCAAGGAGTGGGGGAGATTTTGGAGGAGGTGGTTTTGTGGTTGGATAAGGTGGTTAGTTAACCTGAAGTGACTACTATCTGATCATACAGAGAGATGTTTATTTTTATTAAACACAGAGTTTCACAGGGTTACACAGAGTGGAAGAAAAAATTAATTATTCTCAAACTCTGTGTAACCCTGTGAAACTCTGTGTTTAAATTCCCTTCCCAACGAGCAGCGTGCTGTTTGTCAGATCAAATGTAGATTTTTACAGTTAACCACCAATCAAAAATACCACCCCCAAGAAACAACTCCTTCCGTCCAGTAGTCATCAAATGTCTTTAACCGAGAAACCCCAAACTTAAGCGCATGATCGGTCGTAATCGCATAACGAGCTTCTCCATGGAGGCTTGTCTTCGTATTTTCCATTCCTAAAAAATAACGTTGATAAGACATCTCCACATTAATTCGTAAATTCTCTGTCAGATCAACATACACCCCTGCATTTGGTCCCCCACCAAAAGAGAAATTCTCGTCAAACTTCCCTCCACAGAGAAAGGCACCATCAAGTAACGTATACGCAGTTATCTGCTCTCCTATTTTCCATGATAAGCCCGCCCCACCGTCAAGTCTTCCGACAAGCACGCGGTCATTTTCTGAAAATCTCTCCTGATTCATTCCCGTACTTACCTTCCACGAGATCGGTTTAAAAATGCGGTTTCGTGGAGGGAGGGAAGCAATATCGATCACGGTGAGATCTTCAAGTTCTACACGTTTTCCCTCATAGTGCCTGAGTGTCAGGTCAAGAAAGTTTATCTGCGCACCAAGTGTATAGCCATCCTCTTTATCCATGAGGTCATGATAGGCGGGTCGAATCTGAAACTCTGAAAATAAGCGATGATCATCAACACCTCCGCCAAAAAGGGCACGAGAAGTTTTGTGACCAAGATCAGGCCTTACGGTAGGCACTGGAACATTTACCTGCTTAAAGGGGCTAGAGAGCTTACTTCGTTCAACAAGCAAGCTATGTCCACGTTCCTCTACAGTCTTATCCTCACTCCGATCTTTTAGGCGCTCGTAATTGAGAAGTTCATAAGCAAATTCGACTACGGCTGCTTGCTTGTCGGGAGAAAGTTCGTTGAATGTTTGGTCAGTTACCTGAGCGGTTCCAGAAGCAAGGGATCGACCAAGGAGTTGTTCTTCAGGGGTAAGATCTTTGATTCGAGTGGTTAAAACGGAACTTTGTGCGGGACGAAAGGTGACACTTTTTAGAAGCTCAGGATAGCTGAGCACCGCACGAACAGTATCAATGGGAGTTGACCAAATAGGGAATCGATCTGTGAGGCGAAGTTCGGGGCGAGCTACCTCAAAAAGAGTGAGGAGAAAATAAGAACAGTTCTCATCAAGGTAGTAATAGCGAAAACCCATCGAACGAAGCTCCCAAAGATGCTCAAGCATTCGGTTGATCTCTTCGGTTTTTAAATTTAGCTGATACTCCCAGATGTCTCTGTTTTCGAAATCGCCATATTGCTTTACTTTTTTGTAGTACGGGAGCACTGAATAGAAGCCCAAGTACCCCCCAAATAATCCCTTCATTGCATAGAGAAGGGCGTTTTTGTCAGTGGCATCCGCAGCATAATTTGCAGCATAGGCAAGGAGTCTTGTGTTCTCATCTTGATCTTTACCATCGATTCGAATCAGGGTGTGTCCAAACATTGAACCGGGATTATTTAAAAATGCTGTTGGAAAGATGAGCGTGATTCCTTCTGCGTTTAGAGCACTCTTCCACTCGAGAAATCGATCGCAATGAACTGCAGGAAGGCGAGAGCTCTCCCAATCAAGTTTTTCTTTTAACCAAGAAAGACGTGCCACGAAGATACATTGGGGATGTAAATTTTGATCTCCTGTGACTGGGGCAAAGAAGCTGCGAAGCGTTTCTTCTAGTTCCGCTTGAGGGTCTGTTTTTCCTTTTTGGGCGGTAAAAAATTTTGGATCGTCAGCAAGGCTTGTTACCCCTGGAAAGAGGACATTTTTCTTGTAATAAAGAAGCCGGTGCCAAAGTGGATCGCTACTGAGGTTTTTTTCCTTTGCTTCTGCAATGAGGAGATCTGAATATGAAAGATTAGAAGAATCAGCGTGCGCTCGACAAAAGGGCACGATTGAAAGGATCAGCAGCGCAAATAAGAAGAGACACCCAGAAAGTGATCGAGCTAAATGTCGGGCACCCTCTGTAGTGTCTCTCTTAAAAGAAACAACTACTAAATAATCTTTGTTAGATAACCGCAGAGTATTTAGCAAGTTTCTCGTTTTGTCCTACAACCTCTCGAAGTGAGAGTTGGATCTCTTTAGAAGTTACTTCAGATGATGGGAAAATCTTTGCGAAATTTTCCTTCGTTGTTTGGAAGAATAACTGTTTATCTTCCTTTTCAACGCCGATTAAACTTGCAAGAGTTTCTAATGTTTCACCACCGCCAACAGAGATATCTTTTGCAAGCTTATTAGCATTGGCGTCGATAAACATTGCTGTTTTCCAATTGGATTTTACAACACCATCCTGAGTGCATCCGGAAGTACCCGAAGTAATACCAAAAGTTTGGTTTCCGAAAGTTCCATTGGTTGTTACTGCAAGAACTTGAGGAGCAATACCACGCTGTCCCTCAAACACTTTTGACCCCCAACCGCACTCACCAACGTTATCTACTGCAAATGCACTGACTGGAATGATGCTCAAGAGAGCGATCATTGTAATTTTCTTCTTCATGCAACCTCGCTATATAGTTACTCCAAGCAACAAAAAGCTCCTGAGCTTACCTGGAGAGAGATATTAATTAATGAGACGCAAGTTAACGCCTTTGGGTTGGTTTGTGCAAGGTTTTTCTCTCTATTATCTCCACAAACTAGAGAAATTCTTAATGAGAATCTCCTCTATCGTCGCAATGACAGGGGAAGGCGTTGGTTTGGGCTTAACCAGAAATGGTCGAAGTGATATTTAATAATTTAAATTCGGAGAAAGCCAACGCTCAACTTCTTCCACCGTCATTGATTTTCGTTTTGCATAATCAAGCACCTGATCTTTTCCGATTTTTCCTAAACCAAAGTATTTTGCTTTTGGATGAGCAAAATAAAAACCGGAAACAGAGGCGGCAGGATACATCGCAAAATTTTCTGTGAGTTGTATCGAAGTGGTTTTTTGCACCTGAAGAAGTTTAAAAAGCGTTTCTTTTTCTGTATGATCGGGACATGCTGGATAGCCGGGAGCAGGTCGAATTCCTCGGTACTGTTCACGGATTAATTCATCCTGTTTTAACTTCTCCTCTGGTGCATAACCCCAGTAGTTTTGACGAACTTCTTGGTGAAGGTACTCAGCAAATGCTTCGGCAAGTCGATCCGCTAATGCTTTAACCATGATGCTGCTATAAACATCAAATTCGCGCTCAAAATTCTCAATGATCTTTTCAATTCCAATTCCTGTAGTGACCACGAAACATCCCAAATAATCTTCTCTTCCAGACTCTTTGGGGGCGAGGTAGTCAGCAAGTGAAAGATTAAAAATCCCGGACCGCTTTAGGCTTTGCTGTCTTAAGGTATGGAACACAGCAACCACTTTATTTCGACGCTCATCACTGTAGACCTCGATATCTTCGGAGTTGACGGTATTTGCTGGAAAGAGTCCAAAGACCCCTTGAGCTTTAAGCGATCCGGTAGAGATCAGCTCATTGAGCAACTTATTTGCATCAACAAAGAGCTCTCGAGCTTGTTTTCCGACATGAGGAGAGGAGAGGATGTCAGGATATTTGCCCTTTAGTTCCCAGGTATTAAAAAAGGGCATCCAATCAATGCTTGGAACAAGATCTTGTAACGAAAAATTATCTAAAAGTGTTACTCCAAGTTTTTTTGGTTTTGTAATCGGGACTTCATCCCAAACACTCGTCAACCGATTCTCTCGTGCTTTGCCCAGACTTAAATAATCTTTTATCGAGTTTCGGTTCAGATGTTCTTCTCGAATTTTGTCATACTCTGAGCGGATGCCATCTAAAAAAGAAACTTTTTGTTCAGGGCGAGTGAGGTTGTTCACCACGGGCACACTTTTTGATGCATCAAGCACATGAACCACTGGTCCCGTATAATGAGGTGCGATTTTTACTGCGGTGTGTTTTTTGGAAGTCGTTGCCCCGCCAATCAGAAGTGGCAACGAAAATCCAAGCCGCTCCATCTCGCTTGCGACATACACCATCTCATCAAGAGACGGGGTAATAAGTCCACTTAACCCAACGATGGAAACATTCTCTCTCTTTGCTGCTTCAAGGATCTTATTACACGGCACCATCACACCGAGATCGATCACTTCATAGTTATTGCAACCAAGAACAACACCGACGATATTTTTTCCGATATCATGAACATCCCCTTTTACCGTGGCAAGGAGGACTTTAGTTGCAGTACTTGTGGTGTTTGTTTTTTTCTTTTCAGCAGCAAGATACGGCACGAGGATCGCCACCGCCTTTTTCATCACCCGCGCACTCTTTACTACTTGGGGGAGAAACATCTTGCCCTGCCCGAAGAGATCCCCCACAATATTCATGCCATCCATGAGTGGGCCCTCAATTACTGTCAACGGAGAGTCGTATTTCTTTCGGGCCTCTTCAATGTCGACATCGATGAAATCAACGATTCCTTTTATGAGCGCATGCTCCAAGCGTTTCTCTACCGCAAGTTCTCGCCACGCTTGTTTCTCTGTTTCATCTTTTTTATCTTCTCCTTTTATCACCTCAGCAAATTCGACTAACCGTTCGGTAGCGTCGCTTCGTCTGTTGAGGAGAACATCTTCAACAAGAACTAAGAGATCTTTTGGAATATCTTCATACACTGGAAGTTGCCCAGCATTGACGATCCCCATATCAAGACCGGCCTTAATGGCGTGATAGAGAAAAGCAGAGTGCATCGCTTCACGAACAACACTGTTTCCACGAAAAGAAAATGAGATATTACTGATACCACCACTTACGCGTGCACCAGGGAGGTTTTGTTTAATCCACCTCGTTGCCTCGATAAAATGAAGCGCATACTCGTTATGTTCATCAATTCCAGTTGCTACGGTGAGAATGTTTGGATCAAAGATAATGTTGTGAGGAGAAAATCCAATTTTTTCAGTAAGGAGGGTGTAGGCACGCTTACATACTTCAATCTTTCGCTCGAAGGTATCTGCCTGTCCCTTCTCATCAAAGGCCATCACCACAACTGCCGCGCCATATTGGAGGACCTGTCTTCCACGTTCAACAAATGCCTCTTCGCCTTCTTTAAGGCTGATCGAGTTTGCAATCCCTTTTCCTTGAATGCAGCGAAGCCCTGCTTCAATGACGCTCCACTTTGAAGAATCAACCATGATCGGCAGCCGGGCGATATCTGGTTCAGAGCCGATCAGGTGGAGGAAATGTTTCATCACCTGTTCAGAATCAAGCATTCCCTCATCGAAATTGACATCAAGTATCTGCGCTCCACCTTCTACCTGTTCGCGGGCGATCGCCACTGCGGCATCAAAGTTGTCACTTTTAATTAACTTAGAAAATTTCGACGATCCAGTGATGTTTGTACGCTCACCAATATTGATAAAATTTGTTTCTGGGGTGACCACCAGTGGTTCAAGTCCACTGAGCATCAGAGTTTGTTTTGGTTGTGGGATGCTTCGTGGTTTGTATTTTGAAACGGCATCGGAAATGGCTTTAATATGTGCTGGCGTACTTCCACAACAACTTCCTGCAATATTAAGAAAACCACTTCTTGCAAACTCGCCAATATCGTTTGCCAGATCCTCTGGAGTTTCAACATACTCGCCAAATTCATTGGGAAGCCCCGCATTTGGATACGCACCCACCGGCACATGTGCTACCCGCGAGAGCTCTTCAACAAATGGTCGAAGTTGTTTTGCACCAAGGGCGCAATTAAGTCCTACGGCAAGCAGGTTTTTTGCATGAGAGATCGAGATCCAGAATGCTTCTGTGGTTTGTCCTGAAAGGGTTCTCCCGCTTGCGTCAGTTATCGTGCCGGAGATAATTACCGGAATCTGAGAGCCAGTTTTTTTTGAATACTCATCAATAGCGTAGATCGTCGCCTTACAGTTGAGAGTATCAAACACCGTTTCTACGAGGAGCACATCTGCTCCGCCTTCAATCAGCCCATGAATCTGTTCTGTATAGGAGACGACAAGTTGCTCAAAGGTAATTGCGCGGTGACTGGGATCTTCTACTCGAGGGGAGAGCGAAGCGGTTTTGTTTGTTGGGCCCATGCTCCCCGCAACGAAGCGCGGTTTTTCAGGGTTTGCTGCGGTGAATTCTATTGCTGCTTTTTTAGCGATACGTGCGGCGTCACGATTAATTTCAAAGACAAGATGTTCAGTTTTGTAGTCGGAGTGAGAGATTGAGGTGGAGTTAAAGGTGTTGGTGACGAGAAAATCAGTTCCTGCGGTAAGATAGCCACGATAGATTGTTTCGATAATTTGCGGCTGAGTAATGGTGAGGAGATCGTTGTTCCCCTTGAGCGGATGAGGAAAATCTTTAAAGCGCTCACCCCGGAAATCCTCCTCACTGAGGTTGTATTGCTGGATCATCGTTCCGATCCCACCGTGAACGATCATGATTCGTTCGGTAAGGAGAGAGTGGAGTTTTTTTAGTAACATCAAGTAAGGTTTTTATGGGTAATTCGGTGGTTAAAGTGACTGAGGGCCTCTAACCCTGTCGTTGCGAGCCGGAAGGCCCGGCCGCCAGGCGAAGCGAAGCAATCTCGAACCTCGTTGGTACTATGAGATTGATTCGCTTCGCTCGCAACGACAGGGTCGAGTGTATTCATTTTATTAGAGGTTCTTAATCACATGAAAGTGGGGTTTATCATAGTCACGATTTAGGCAGGGATCAACTGTTAAAAAGTCTGAAAATATAACGAAGAGAGGGGACGAGGAGAAGCGCTGAGGAAACCATCGATGAAGGAGTGAGGCGCCTCTTGATCGACGGGGACGACGTTCGACGTGGGGTTGCTTTGCAACCAGAACGTCGCCCCCGTGATCAAGTCATACTCCCACCTAGTTCCCATTGACCGCGCCCTTTCTTGCAAGTGCCTCCTGAAGTTCCTCAAAGCCGACGAGCACCATCTCTGGCCCAATACGGTCGATACGCATACGCTCATCAATTAACCGTTGGCAGGATGTGTACACATCGCTTCGAAACACGATCGTCACTCGACTAAATCGCATTCGAAGAACACCGACGACATTGAACATCTGATCGACAAATGCCCAGCGAGGCTTTTGAACGTATACGAAGCATGGAGTCGCTTCGTCACAGTGATCAATTACTCCATGCTCTAATTGAGAGAGATCTCTCTGCTCAACCGGATTGGGAATAACCAACCACAGTACGTCGTGTTCTGCCGCAAATGTTCTCGGTGTAAGTTGGGAAACTTCAGAATTTGCTGCAACAAACAGGGGTCTACGCGGATCTTCATAGCGGGCTATCATGGAATCACCTCCTTTCCACACCGCTCAAAAAAGGGATCTCTGGGGAAAAACCACACTGAAAAACGCTTTCAGGCTTCTCTCCCCACTTTTCAAGGGCATATCCGCCAAAAGTGAAGAGCTAAAAAACTTCTACCCAAATTCGGATTAAAGATGACGATTATAGAGACAAGCAAGAACCTAAGCAAATTTATGTGCAATTACCCACTAAAACATAGCGTCAGTTTATCTAACTATTGTAAAGACTTGATTAGATACCTTCAGAAAGAGATGAAGAAATTGAGATGATTACCTAAATTAATAAATTTATTTCCACGCCGCTTCTAGAAGAGAGACGATCCGCTTACTTGTCTGTCCATCACCAAAGGGGTTTACGAGGCTTTCTTTTTTTAAAGGTAAGGAATCAAGACGTTGTTTTGCAACGGCAAAAAATTTCTCTGAGTTTTCCAACGGACAGAGAGTAGCGCACCCTGCATCAAGAGCTTCTCTTCGCTCCGTAGTATTTCGAGTTACGAGCACATGAGTTCCTAAGGAGGGAGCTTCCTCTTGTATCCCACCAGAATCCGAGATGATCAGAGAAGCATATCTCATTGCATAGACCGTACTTGGATAATCAAGTGGTGAGACTAGATGAATTCGAGGCTGATTACTTAACATCTTTGTGACTACAGAAAATACATTTGGATTTAAATGCACCGGATAGAGTACTTCTAAATCTGAAATTTGATCTCGTAGTTGAAGAAGAACCAAGCAAAGATTCTTTAACGGCTGATCGAAATTTTCCCTACGATGACCCGTAACAAAAACAAATCTCTTCTTCTGAAGCCCAAGCGTTTTAACTGAACTCTCTGGATGTAGTCTTCCTTCATCAAGAAGCGAGGTGATCCAAAAAAGCGCATCGACGACCGTGTTTCCTACAACCTCTACTCCCTTGGTAACGCCCTCTTTCTCTAATGCCTCTCGATTTCGTTCTGTCGGAGCAAAATGGATATCTGCAATTTTTGAAATTACGCTACGGTTCATCTCCTCAGGAAAGGGGGAATCAAGTCGGTTCGTACGAAGCCCTGCTTCAACGTGGCCAATAGGGATACGGGAATGAAACGCAGCTAATGCTCCACCAAGAGCTGTTGTCGTGTCCCCTTGAACAAGAACCCCCGAAAGAGCTTCTATAGCAAAGATTTTTTCAAGCGCCGGAAGAAGTTTTCCCAAAAATGAGTTCGGGGTTTGGCCATCTTCCATCAACGCTAAGTCAATATCAGGGGTGATGCCAAAGGGAAGAAACGCCTGCTTTCCCATCTCTCGGTGCTGTCCGGTAAAGATCACCAAAGGAGCAAGTGTGGTGCTTGATTGTAGCGCCCGAATGACAGGAGCAAATTTAATGATTTCTGGTCGTGTCCCTAAGACAATTCCTACGCGCTTCATAGCACCGGACTTTAAGCCGAAAAGCTGATGGTTGCAAATACTTAGGAAGTTTCATACGCTGTGATTTGTCTTGAGTACTTAAACAAATTAATGGTCGTCAAGCATGGTCGTGAAGTTATGAAATGTTTAGTTACCGGTGGCGCAGGATTTATCGGAGCGCACGTTGTAAGAGAGCTTCTTGAAGGAGGAGAAGAGGTTGTTGTCCTTGATGACTTAAGTGGAGGGTTTCGAGAAAACGTTCCTGATGAGGCGTTGTTTGTCGAAGGCTCAATTCTTGATCATCAGCTCGTTGAGGAGCTTTTTAAAAAACACCGCTTTCATTACGTGTATCACTTGGCAGCCTATGCTGCGGAAGGGCTTAGTCACTTCATTAAGCGCTTTAACTATAACAATAACCTGATCGGCAGTGTGAATCTGATTAACGCCTCTGTTAATCATGGGGTGGAGTGTTTTGTTTTTACCTCATCCATTGCTGTGTATGGGAGCCAACAGGTGCCGATGCTTGAGGAGTTTGTTCCTCAACCGGAAGATTCCTATGGGATCTCAAAATATGCTGTTGAGCAGGAATTAAAATGCTCCCATGAGATGTTTGGATTGAACTACGTTATTTTTCGCCCCCATAATGTTTACGGGGAGTTTCAAAATATCGGAGACAAATATCGAAACGTAATTGGAATCTTCATGAATCAGATCATGCAAGGTGAGCCACTGACGGTTTTTGGAGATGGAACTCAGACACGTGCGTTTAGTTATATTAAAGAGATCTCTGGAATTATCGCGAGTTCAGCAAAAAACAAAAAAGCTTACGGCGAGGTGTTTAATGTGGGAGCTGATATTCCATACACTGTAAACGAGCTTGTCGCCCAAGTTTCTAAAGTCTTTGGTGCTACCCCGCAGGTTAAGCATCTCCCTTCGAGAAACGAGGTTCTCCATGCGCACTCAAGCCATGAGAAGGTAAAGAGGTTTTTTCCACCCTCAAAGAGCTACTCCCTTGAAGAGGGGCTTCAGATCATGGGGGATTGGGCAAAAAAACACGGCCCACGAAAAAGTATGGATTTCTCTGCAGGGATCGAGATTCCTAAAAATCTCCCCCCCTCTTGGCGATAATTTCTAAGGAGAACAAACATATTCCGATCATTGCAAGCAGGAAGACCCGACTTCTCCCTGTCATTGCTCTAGTTGCCCCTCCCTGTCGTTGCGAGCCGGGAGGCCCGGCCGCCGGGCGAAGCGAAGCAATCTCGAACCCTTATTGGTAATATGAGATTGCTTCGCTTCGCTCGCAACGACAGGGGGGCTGGTAGTTTCTTAGATTTTAGATCAGATCTACGTAAGAACCTCATGGATTGCGTCGCAGAGCTCTGAGAGATTGAGAGGCTTTGCAAAGCAGCGATCAACCCCCAGATTTTTTGCAGCCTGAAAAAAGGCATCGCTGTTTGGGAGTCCGGAGATAACAAAGAGAGAAGCTTTTCCCTCTTCAGCAAGGATCTCTTGAACCACCTTCACCCCGTTTTTTCCAGGCATGTTAATATCGGTAATTACGAGATGAGGTCTTTTTTCATGGTAGAGGGTCATTCCCGATTGACCATCACAAGCTTCAATTACTTCAAAACCACTTGCTGTAAGAAAGGCAGAGAGGGTATCTCGAAAGAGTTCATGGTCATCAATGATCATTACGGTCATTTATTTTGCCTTACTTGCCTAGAATAACTTCGTTATTAATTTAATCGACCTTAAGATCAATGAACCTAAGAAGGAGGGTCTTAGAGGGGGCTAGGAAAAACATTGAGTTTTCAGTGCCTTAGCTTGTTTTAAGAGGTTTTATCCCCCCAAAATAAGGGAACTACGCACTAAATAATCATCAATGTTTTTCAAAATAGAGGGGTTTAAACAAGAACAGTTTCCAAGTTTAAGAATGCACCCGGAGCGATTCGAACGCCCGACCTACTGGTTCGTAGCCAGTTGCTCTATCCAGCTGAGCTACGGGTGCGTGCTGGTGAGGATAAATAGTTAACGGTTTACTGGGGGAGAATCAAGGATCTGAGCTAGGAGAAGAGATCGATTTGCAACTAATATAATAGGTTATGAAAAGTTTGCTATTGTCTTTTGCCTTGATATTACTACTTTTCCCGTGTTTTGACCCAGCACATTATTTAGTGAACAACTGAGTTGAATCACGAGAGCATTGTATTGAACGGGTAGAAGAGAATTTTTTAACGGGAGAGATGACCGAGAGGCCGAAGGTGCTCGATTGCTAATCGAGTGTGCGGGTAAAACCGCACCGAGGGTTCGAATCCCTCTCTCTCCGCCAGTGCGTTTTTGGTGAGTGATTTTGGCGCAACCTCACTCACCAAAAACACGCTGGTGGAGTACTTAGGATGGGGTTGGCAAAAACAGTTTGGTCTTGGTGGGTGGGAATTACTCACGCATTTCTGTTCCCGTTAAAAAATTCTTGTGCGTAGTGCTCTGGAGGAGAGATTTTGGTCGAAGACGAGGCGCGGAAATTTTGAGGAGCGGAATGTGCTTCCTGCACATGAGCACCGGAAAAATCTTCCGCAACGAAGCTCTTCGGGCAAAAGCTCTCCTCCGGCTTAGGAGAGGTGGCCGAGTGGTTGAAGGCACCGGTCTTGAAAACCGGCGACTCTAACGGGTCCGTGGGTTCGAATCCCACCCTCTCCGCCAGTTGTTTTTTGGGGAGCGATCTTGGCCAAAAATCGATGAACGGAAGATTCTGTGGTGCTCACGTGCAGTAGCACGCTGCGCTCCTCGAATTTCCGTTCACCGATT
>CAZDIO010000077.1:0-37553 GCA_964505555.1 uncultured Bdellovibrionales bacterium | reverse complement strand
CAATCTTGTAGGTGCTTACGCGTTTCTTGTGTGGTGCGCTCCGCTCCCAACGACAGATAAGTTCGGCTACGTCTAAAATGGAACGCTCTAAATCGTTAGTTTCTCTAACATCTCTGTAAGCTGCGATCGAAATTCAGGATTTGCTTCCTTTTCAAGGGCGCTGGTAAGAATTTCTCGTGCCGTATCGGCATCAGAGAGAGAAAATGCCTTCGTATAAGCAAAGAATCTCGTGAGTTTTTCTGGATGGAAAACAAGCTTTCGGATCTCTGTCAGCGAAGGCTCCCAGTTTCGATCCTGCAAGTAACGAGAAAATTCAAAATCCAGAGGGGTCGCTACGGTTTGTCCAGAAGTCGAAATAAGAAGCATCGAAATTAACCCTTCGGCAGGGCTTGATTCTAAGAGCACTCGAACACGTGCAGCCGTCGCGTTTCCTGGTTGTTGTAAAAATTCAGCAAGAAGCAACGTATCCGCGCCACTGAGCACTCGAGGATTTTGGGCAATATAACTGAGTGCTTCATAGGCACCCGGATGTTCAAAGGGGATCGTATCAATACCTTTCTTTATGGCAAAGGTTCGAATGAGATCATCAGGATGAGAAAACAGTTTTGCTAAGTTCTTGACCTCTAAAACTTTCGTAGGAATCACTCCCGCTACGAGGAGCAATTGTTCGCTACTTTCAAGCTCGCTCCAACTGGTGAGATCCATTGTTTTTGCCCAACGGATGGTCGAATAATCAAGGCGGAGATTTGGATGTCGCAAGAGGATCTCTAAGATCTGCTTTGCATGAGCATTGTCTTGTGCAAAGAGGTAGGCAAGTGCGCGGAGTCTTGTTTTGGTATCGTGTGCAAGAAAGGAGATTATTCCTTCACTCTCTTCAATTCCATTGGTCGCAAGCTTTGAAAGTCCAAGAACTGACTCATCCCCAGCACGAAGGTCACTCGTTTCCCGTACAAGCTCTTGAAACGCCACCCCAAGAGGAGGAGGAAGCGAGGTAAGAAGTGACACGGAAATTGAGTTAAGTACCTTTTGAACATTTGCGCCTGCCGATGAGGCAACAGCAAGAATCACCCCAGGATGAGCCTTCTCTAAAGGTTCAAGATCTGTAGGGATATCCTCACCAAGAATCCCCGTAAGGCTTAAAGATAACGCCAGGCGTCGATCCGCTGGGGTAAGCTCTGATTCCCACCGTTCATCAAAGGCGATTCGCAGTAAAGAGGAGTTTACCGAGGAGTGTTCCTCTCCTTTCATTGCTGAGCTAATGATTAAATTTATTGCAAGTTCATTTGGTCGCCCATCAACCGCCTCACGCGCAACGGTGGCCATCATCGAAGGCCGGTTACTTACCCAAGCACTCTCTAGCTCCTCTGGACTATAATTTCCTCTTGAACCTTGAAAATAGTAACCAAGAAAAACAAGAACGGCTGCTCCTAAAACCGTATAAAAGGTAAGCGCGGCAAGGGAAGCACTGCGCGTCTTTGCACGCCAAGAAACGCCAATTCCAGCCGAGGAGAGTGAATCACTCTCTCCGATTACTCCGGATGAAGATCGAGCTTCCGCAATTAACGCTGGAGACATCGGGGATTGAGTTTCTTTTTGAACAATTTCGCTTGAGGGGACGGGTAAGTTATCTTCTACCACCGCACTTGCTACTAGCTCTTTTACTTCTGCTGGTGATTTTTCAATTTTAGTTGAATCTTTTTCCGGTAAGCTTTTTTGCTTTGCTCGTTCTGGAGATTTTTTCTTTGGCTCTTCTTCTTTCTTTTTCTCCTGCTGGTTGCCAGCAGCTTTTGTGGGATGAATAATCTTCCCCCGCTCGACTCTTCCCGGCATGAGAATTCGACCTTGCCGCAAAATCGCTTCCTTCCCGGGGGGAAGTGTTTTCTTTTCTTCTCCCTCCAGAAGATCTCTGATCTGAGTAAGAGAAGGTCGATATTCCGGATTTGTGTCAGTCATCGAACTGATAAGTCCTGAGATTTTTAAAATCGCTTGATGATCACGATCCTTCCCCCCATCGAGTTTCAGTAGTTGTTTTTGAAATAACTCTTTAAAGAGAAGTCCCAATCCATAGGTATCGGTGCCGTAGTTGACTGCTTCAGAATTAAAGAGTTCTGGAGCAAAGGATTGACGATCATATCCTTGAGGAAACTGCTCGATTCCTAGTTTTTGAAGCCCTTGAAGCACGGAAGCGGCCACTCCAGCATCAAGTAACGATATTCGGTTTTCCCCATCAACCGCAACGTTTCCTGAAACAATATGTCCATGGACGATTCCACGTTGATGATACTGTTGGAGTGTCTCAACAATTGTTTTGCAAAAAGATTTGAGATGGACAAAAGGCAATTCTGTTTTCTTTACAAGCTCTTCAGAAAGAACTCTCTCTACCATTTCTCGCCGATACCAAAGCTGCCCCTCTAACACCCCCCACTCGAGGAGCTTCGCACTTCCACGAAGCGAATCACGTACAGCGATTCGTTCCAGGAGATCTTTCATTCGGGTATGAATATTGAGAGAAAGGGTTACTTCTGGCCCGAGAAAGCGAATCAGTGAAGGTGTGCCCTCTTCTGCAACAATAACCACCGGCCGCAGGTCCCAGCTTCGTGGCGTTACCGCAACACCAAGGATCGCCGCCTTCTTACTAACCTCACTTACCGCTTTTTCTACCCGAAGGATCTCCGGGCGACTAAGTTCACTAAGAGAAACGACTTGAAACGCGCCGTTGCCTTTGCCAGTAACGACCGCCGCATTCTTGTCGACCAGTGATAGATGCGATTTGTTTTTCACTCTGAGCCAAAATCTCTTTCACCCTTACCGGACCGAAGTCTTACAACAACTCCTTATAACTACCCTCTTATCTGGAGATTACCGAACATTGCTTCACTTGGGTAATAAGTATTGGAAATCATTGGTTTTTAAAAAATCCTCGTAATCCAGCACGCATTTTATTGTTATTTTGAGCCAAGCGCGGCAATCTCTTATATTCTCTCTGGTTTAAGATTACTATCGTTTCTCGCAATCAGAGAAAAAACAAGGGATTTCATGTTGTGACTTCAACCCATTTTCCTCGAATAACACTTCATCCAAACCGAGACTTCTCGGTTAAATCGTTTCATCCGTGGATCTTCTCTGGTGCCATTAGAGACAGCTCCGACTCTTTAGAAGACGGATCAACCGTGGAGGTTTATTCAGCCTCTGGAGAGTTTCTTGCTATCGGTCATTATTCAAAAGAAAACAGTATCGCCGTAAAAATTCTATCCTCTACCCCTTTTCAGAATGAAGCTTCATTCTTTGAAGATGCCTTTAAAAAATCCTATTCGTGCCGCTCCGCACTTGGTCTTATTTCAAACCCACTTACCACTGCCTTTCGTTTCGTAAACGCAGAAGGGGACCATCTTCCGGGATTAATTATCGATCTCTACGGCGAAACCGCCGTTATTCAGTGTCAGTCCGTAGGGATGCACCGTTCACTACCTCTGATCCTCAACGCCTTACAAACTGTTTTTGGTTCTTCATTAAAAGCGGTCATCGATAAAAGCACCCTTTCTCAAACGGAAGAGGAGCCCTCGCTCAATTACCTCTTTGGCTCTACTTCCAATGAAACCATCAGCGAAAACGGCATCTCTTTTGCCATCGATCTTCAGGGGGGACAAAAAACGGGGTTTTATCTTGATCAACGTGAGAATCGAAAACTTCTCCTAAGTTATTCAAAGGATAAAACGGTGCTTGATGCTTTCTCCCACACCGGAGCGTTTGCTACGTATGCACTTTCTGGAGGAGCAAAAAGTGTCTGCTGTGTTGATGCTTCAAAAAAAGCACTCCAAACACTTACCAAAAACATCTCGCTAAATTTTGAAGATGCTTCGTACCACACCGTTTCTGCCGACTGTTTCCAATATTTAGAAAGTCTTGATGAAAAATACGATCTGATTATTTTAGATCCTCCCGCCTTTGTAAAACATAAAAAAGGCCTAAAGCGAGGAATCACCGGGTATGAGATCGTCAACTATCACGCCCTCCGCCAGATCGCTCCCGGAGGAGTGCTCTTTACCTTCTCCTGTTCACAACTGATCAGTCGTGAAACCTTTCAAGAAGCGCTACTTGCCGGTGCAAAAAAAGCAAAGCGCCAAGTTTCTATCCTCCACACCCTCTCTCAAGCACCCTGTCACCGGGTAAATCTGTTTCATCGGGAGGGGGAATATCTAAAGGGATTTGTGCTCTATGTGGAGTAAACGAAAAGAAAGTAGATGATGCATGAAAGATGGGGCTCGGCACACGCCGAGCCCCACTATAACGCTGATCGCTACGGCCGAAGGAGCAACGGTTTTCGCACACAACGGACCATGGGTCGAAGCTTTTCAAGAACCGCAGCGCGATCCTCCAGCATCAAGCCAGAGAGGAACGCTTGGCGCAATCCGTCGAGCCCCTTACCAGCTTCGTCGGCAACACTTTGCTTCTCTCCGTGCGAGCTAGACGATTTGCGATCCATTAATTCCAAAAAACCTGCCCACACAAGCCTGGGGCCACTAGCGTGAAAGTAGCGGGTCTTACTTTTTGTTGCTCGGCTTTGAAGCACAGTTTCCGCGATCTGCTTGCCGATTTTCGGCAAGAGAAACTCTGTCACCCTTACAGATGCTGTCGAAGATCCGTCCACCTTCAGTCCGAGGGGAAGATGGAAGTAAAGTTCCGGTTGACCCACCCCTACGATCCTCAGAAACGGGCGGTAACCTCTTTCCCAGTTTAGGTTACCCGACCGTCCTCGACAGTCCGAAAAGCTCTGACTGGCGAGAACTAAGATTTCTTCGCCAAGGTCGAGGTTGCAGGAAGCGGCGCATAGCTTCTCCGGCAGTTTTTTGTCTAGTACGCTACTATGAGCCCGAATCGTCTCCCTCAAAAGGGAGAGCTGGGTAGAGCTCATTATCAGATCTGCAAATATTAGAAAGTCGGTGATTATTTCCAATGTTCCCATTTCCGCCTGACTCGGTATTACTGCTTGGGCCGCTTGAGCATATGCAGCCCGCAACAACAATGCCGCTTCTAAGGACTCTTGCTTGGCCCACCTCCAGTGGTCATTCAAGGCGGTACCCAAAACGCTCGATGGGATCCCCCATCTTCTTGTTACATGTTGGACACCTATCTCTTTACTTAGGCAATCTACGCCTGAGAGCACAGTTTTGCTGGGTCTTTCTTTTCCTGCCATCTGCATTACTCCAATTAGAACCACAGAAAGCCGCTACGGCTTCCCTAGATGCCAAGCGCACAGTCGCGTTGACTGATTGCTACCGATCATAGGAACCTCTCATTAGAGAACCTACAATCATGCATCATTACTCCATTTAGAGAGGACCCTAAATGGAGTAATGAAGATCTCTTTACCCGATGAATAGAAACAAAGAGCGATGACTTCTTGAAAAGAATATTTTATGTACAAAATGAAGCGTATATTAAAGAGGATATTTGTCAATCCATCTTCCTGGTCTTTTGGGCGTAGCCTATTTAGTAGTTTAATCCGGTTTCTTCGATCATGATATATCTGTGTGCAAACTAACTTATGAACCTTACACCTCTCATTCGAGTTACTGCCGCCGTGATAAAAAAAGACGATCGTGTTCTCATTGCTCGTCGAGGAAGCCATAAAGATCACGGTGGAAAGTGGGAGTTTCCTGGTGGAAAGATTGAAGATGGGGAGACCCCAGAGGAGTGCTTGAAGCGAGAGCTTGCTGAAGAGTTTCAGATTGAAGTCGAAATAGGAAAATTTATCTGCAAATCAACTTTTCTATCATCAAAGGGCACCATTGAGCTTCTTGCATACGAAACGAGCTACCTCTCTGGAGAGTTTCAGCTCACTGATCACGATCAAATTCTATGGATCGAACTTAACGATTACCAAAGATATGATTTTACAGACGCCGATATCCCGATCCTCGAGTATCTCCTTAGAAAAAAGCAGCTCCCTTATCGGGACCCTTCAAAATCAAAGGAATCTTGGTGATGATTTTTTCTTCTTGAAGGTCGATCGTGTTTCCTTAAAGAGTCCGAAGCATCGATCTCCACATCAAGTTCGTTCATTGCCGGACCCTCCTCTTCAAAAGGCTCCGAAGCCTTTTCTACCGGAACCGAACCCACGGTGGACCATACTTTAATCTTCTGCCCAGTTGGAGTAACCACCTCCTCCCCCGGAAGAAGTTGTTTCGCTTTTTCATAATTTTTGCTCTCGGCGGTAGGTGGCACTGAAAAAGCACTGGGGGGATCAATGAAGAAACTGTGGGCTACGCCACCCCCAGCGATGGCAAGAAAAAACATCATGATAGCTTTAATAAAGGTATTCATATGAAGATCGTTACAATTTAGCCTACATCTGATAATTACACAAAAGCACACAAATACTCTGAAACTTGCCCCAAAAATGGAAGCTGTTTATGAAGGCTTTTCTATGAAGAGAGATACGAAAGAGTTATTCCGAATCGTTGTCCTTATTTCTGGGCGGGGTTCAAATCTTGAAGCGTTATTAAAGCGCATCGATGATGGCTCTGTTCCTGCAGAAGTGGTCCTTGTAGTTTCTGATAAAGCCTCTGCCCACGGGTTAACGATCGCCTCAAAATATAAAATCCCAACGGTCGTTATTGCTCGGAAAAACGATGGCCAAAAGCAGGGAAAGAATTTGACAGCGTTTCATGAGGAGCTCCTTGCCGCGGTTTCTTCAGCTCGTCCTCAACTTGTGGTACTTGCTGGCTATATGAGAATTCTTCCCCCAGCATTTATCACCGCTTTTAAGAACAAAATTATTAACATTCACCCCTCTCTCCTTCCAGCATTTCGCGGCCTCAATGCCCAACAACAGGCCTTAGATGCCGGAGTGAAGGTCGCTGGTTGTTCCGTTCACTACGTTGTCAATGATGTTGATGCAGGACCGATTGTCGCGCAAGCCGTAGTTCCTGTGTTTCCAGAAGACACAGTGGAAGAACTCTCGCTACGAATTCTCAATGCTGAGCATGAATTACTTCCAGCGTGTATAGGAGCGATGGCGCGAGATGAAATTTCCCTCGTAGTCAAAAATGGCAAAGAGGTAGTTCAGTGTAAGAATTCTCAACTGCTCCAAGAAAAATCCCTCGCGTTTTTTACTCTACAAACAAAGACGATCTGATAAATAAGAATCCTCCCTCAGAGGCTCTTCTTCAGGAGAACTTCCCCGCTTTTCTTGCCTTAAAACCTCCAGTTTCTTACCTCCCTCAGCCAGAAATTGGCCATTAAGTGGCCGCTCAATAGTGACGATTTCTCTTCAGGTCTTATCTTCAACGAGGTCAGTTCATGTTTTGCCACGAATGCGGAGCACGCGCTCCAGATCATCAGATTCTTTGTGAAAATTGCACAAAGCTCACGGCCTATGAAAAAAAAGGAACGCGATCCTCGAAAGGACCTGCCGCATATTTCGATCTTGGCTTTAGTTCATTAATGCTACGATTTTTTGCGCTGCTCATTGATCTGTCTCTGCTCAGTGTCCCAACGTATGGAATCTATTTACTTTTGCAACCTTTGTTTGGAAAAGTAGATTTTTTGACCTTTCACCTTCAAAGTCTACTGCCATTTTCAGCTTCCTTTTCAACGATCCATTTCTCTCTTGTTGGTGCGCTACTTGGGTGGCTCTATTATGGAAAAATGGAGAGCTCTTCCCATCAAGCGACGATAGGGAAAATTGCTCTTGGAATAATGGTGACAGACATTGATCGTTTTAGATTAACATTTTCACAAGCAAGTTTTCGCTATTGGTTAAAACTTATCTCGGCAATTCCCTGTTTTCTTGGATTTCTTTTTGTCTGCACAAACAAAAAAAAACAAGCCCTCCACGATCTTCTCTCAGCGTCGCTGGTCATTAAACGAACTCCGCTAAGCGTTTCACAACTATTGCGAAGAGTAACCATTGCCACCATCTCCTCAGCAATTGTGGGGTTGATGGGTTTACTTGCATTTCCAAATTCAATCACTCATCAACCGTTAAAAAACGCTCTACCAACGCTCAAGGTTCCCTCTTTTCTTTTTCAACCTGCAAAGAAGGATCGTGTCATCACGGGAAGTGAAGGGGTTTTTAAATACACGGATCAAGCTGGAAAAACTTATTACGTCGATAGTAAGGATAAAATTCCCAAAGAATATCAATAGCTTCCGCTTTCACTGCAAACATGAACCGCATCTTGACCCAAAAGAATCATAGAATTGGGCAATATTTACGGTATTTTCGAATTCGTTCCCTCTTTAACAAAAGACATTGAAGATGAAGAAACGCTCCTCTCGAATCGTTCTAACAGTTCTTTTACTGAGCGTTCTCTTTTACGCCGTTGGAAAGCCAAATTCACTTTCTAATCCAAGCGAGAACAACGGACCTGCTCTGGTTGGCTATTTTACAGCGACGCTGGGCAACTTAAACGTCCTAGAATGCACAAATCCATTCTCAGAAACGATCAAACTAAAACTCCTTGTTAAGAAAAACAACGGAAAAGAACTCGCCTCAGATGAGTTAACGATAGCTGGAAATGGAACTATTAATACTGTTTTAAACAATTATGATGGGGTAGAAGAGAGTTACGGAACTTATGTACTTCGCTACAAAGGAGGACGACCCCGCACTCAATTGCCGATTTGCTTCACGGCCGTCTATCGTCTCTCCGCCACAAACAGTGATAAACCTTTTGAGTATGGCTACGCCTTAGAACCTCTCAATCCTCTTCCATCCACGAGCTATGGGGTTATCAATACCTTCGACGCATCGGGTCGTGGCGTTCCTACCCCAACCTGGCTCTCCCTCTACAGCGTCGGACCAGATCAGCTAAAAGCTATCGTTACCCTCTATCAAGATCGATCCAAGAAACCTTATGCAACGTTTACTGTCGATCTTCCACCAAGCTCAAGAAGAGATTATCCGATAAGTTTCGATGGGGAAAAAGTCGGCCTCTATTCGATCGCTATCAAAAGCGGAGCTGCTGGAGCCTTTGTCACTCGCTTTGCAAAACAGTCTCGAACGAGCGACACTTACCAATTTGCTTACGTTTCAACCCCTCTTTCAGGAACTTGTAACTCCCGCCCACTTCCAGCCTCAACCATGAGCTCTGAATTAAATTGGGCAACAATCGCAAATATCTCTACAAAGACAAAGACCGTTATTGTTCAGGTAAAAAACCAACACAACGTCCTTGTCTATCAAACTCCGATAAAACTTAAAGGGAGACAACAATTTCATCTTAACCTCAATAAACACCTGGGCACGAACACATTGGGAAGTGTGAACCTACTTTGTACAAAATCAAGTGATAAGATCCTTCTTGAAAGCACGATCTATGGTCGCTCAATAACAACCCCCTCTCTGGAATACGCGTATGTTTCTCAACATCAACTGAGAGAAAAGAGTGATAAAACAATCTCCCTTATTAACACCTTTGAAAAAAGCGCCAATTGGCTCCGTCCCCAAGCTGACGAGACTACTTCAGGAATAGCCACTTCGCAGATTTTTGGTTCTGATGGGAAGAAACTAGCAAGCGTCAAATCACAAATTACAAAAGGGGCAAGTAAAAGTATCCCACTTCACGAGATTGCGGGAACCAATGTTGTTGGCTCACTTCGTCTCAGCTCAGCCCTTGATACGCTTCAGCCTACCGTTCTAAGAGTGTTTGAGAAAAAATCCTCCTCTGCTCCAGGGCTTGTCATGCCCATTCCAAGTTTCCCCATAGCCAGTAAAGGCTCTCCCATTCCTGATGAACCAGAACTCCCTCATGAAGCACCCCCTCTGATTCCTCCACCCTCAGGTTCAAACAGTTCAACCAGCGATGAAAATACCCTTCCCGTCATTCCGATCGTCTGCACACACAAAACAGTAACTGTTTCTCAGGGAGAAGCTGAAACGATTGATGGCACACCCACCTGCACACACTTAAACGGCGCTCCGCTAAGATTCTCCCGATATATTGATCCTTTACACGGCACCCTTGAAGGTGACCTTGATACAGAAAATATCGGGGGAGGTATCAGATACCTTCCCGAACTTCCATTTGCGGGAGAAGACTCTTATACAATTAAGGTATCAGACGATTCCTCAACAAACCCTGTGCTTGCCAGTGTCTCTATTGAGATCATTTCAGAGGAAACAATTTCTTCTGAAAAGTCGGAAACCGCAGTAGAACCGGCATTAACTACAAGTATCCAAACCACACTATCAACATCGCTCTCAACGATATCTTCTACAACGATCGCTCCACAAACAATCACCTCCACAACCTCTCTTTCATCAACAACTTCGTCACTGATTCCCGTAACGAGCCTCTCCTCCACATCAAGCTCTCTTTCAACCTCTCAAACAACTACCGTTCCGATATCGGTGCCCACAACTTCTCTCCCTTTCTCCTCTTCTGTTACCTCAAGCTCAACCTCTTTAAGTTCTGTATCTGCCTCGTCATCTACGACCTCCGCAGTATCGACTTCCTTCACCACCACCGCACCGCTTTCAGTGACAACCTCTCTCCCACCAACTACATCTCTAGGGCTCACCTCCACTTTGAGCACTTTAAGCACCTCAGTCACCACCTCCGTTAGCTCATCATCTTCAACTACAACATCAATTGTCTCTACCTCTATTCGGCCAAGAATAAACTTTGAAGCTGTAATTAACTAAGCATTCTATATACTTAAGCTAATTATCCCCAGTCTCTAGACAATTCTCACAAACAAGATAAAGTATACGGGTTTCAACAATTACCGCATATCTATTCCAGAATCCGCGCGGTGAGTATCATAACCTCCCGGAACGGACAGGAGTAATGTGAAACGATCTACGGCTACATTTTTAAAAAATTAGAGACGTTAGTATAGGGACTTTGGCTATGAATACTCTTTCATTTCGAAAGCTATTAATTTCATTTTCGTTTATTATCCTCACCCCAATCTTTGCGTTTGCGGCCCCCGGAGCACCCACAAACCTCAATGCCACAGATGGCAGTAGTAAAGATGAGGTTACCGTCACCTGGTCAAATCCCGTTGGCGCCTCTTCCTCCTTTATCTACATCTCCCAAGATCCAAACGCGCCGGGCTGTCCTGCAACCGCGTCCGTGTTTGATGTAAATCTCGGCACTACGTTTCATCACGTCACAGCAACTCCCGGTAGATCATACTACTACTCTCTAAAATCTTCAGATATTTTTGGTAACAAAGGTCCTTGTACCTCTGCAAATCGTGGCTACAAGGCGATGCCTGTAGTCAACGGGGTATCAGCCTCTGCTCTCTCCTCTTCCTCTCTTCAAGTTTCTTGGAATCAACTCTCAGCAGCATCCGAGTATCGACTCTACTACTCTCTTAACTGCGCTGGAACTTCAGTCGACGTAACGAGCAACTCAAAAACTGTTACGGGATTAAATGCAAATACTCTTTACGGTTTCAGTGTTAAAGCAATGGGACAAAACGGACTTTTAGGAAGCGCAACCCCTTGCAGCACTCCTGCAAGCGCTACGACCTTGCCTCCTACTTACTCAATTACGGGAAGCCTCGGTACAACGGGCGCTTCGATGGCGATCACCGGCGGAGGTTCAAATGCTTCATGCTCGGTGAGTGGATCAAATTATACCTGCAGTAACATTACTCACTTAAGCGATCCAAAAATCACACCAAGTAAATCTGGGTATGTGTTTACCCCGACCTCACGGTTATTTTCTAACATCGCATCAAATAAGACTGGTGATTTCACAGCAGCGGTGGTGCCACTCTATACGATTAGTGGTTCGATCCTGAATGCCCCTTCAAACTCCACCGTGCTGATGGTGCTCAATTATTCAACAACGGGCACGCTTGTAAATTGCTCAAGCTCTTCAAATAATACTTTCAGTTGTGGTGGAATTCCAAAAGGCACCGATGTAAAGATTTATCCTGCGGGCATAGTAACCTTCACACCCGCATTTCGAGTCTATGACAATGTGCAAAGTAATATTACCGGTGTCACCTTTAGCGGACCACAAACACCAACGTATACTATCAGCGGAACGATTACCCTTGATGGTTCGCCGGTAAACAGCATTCAAGTTGTTGCCTCAAACCAACAGACCTCACAAAGCTTAGGTACCGCAACGACAAACTCGCAAGGGGTGTATCATTTTGCTTCAATGCCTTCGGGAACAAAGTACGTTCTCACTCCTCAACCAACCCCAACGATAGTGGACTACTCTCCTCGAACGGTAACAGGAACATTAACTGCAAACGTCACTCATAACTTCGCGGGGATTCGCAGGGTGACAACCACTCCGACCTACACCATTAGTGGAAAAATTACGCTCGGAAACGGTTCTCCGGCAAGCGGTATCGTTGTAGTGGGTTCCGTAATCGGAAGTGGACAGGCACTTGGTGCCTCAACAACTGACTCACAGGGGAATTACGCCCTGGGAAGTATTACCGCGGGAACACAATACATCGTACAACCACAAATCAGTGCGCAGTACGTTGATTTTACCCCACGATCGTACACGGGAACGCTTGTTACAAACGTCACTCATGATTTTATCGCTATTCCCGCTCCGGTACAGAGTTCGTTTAGTATCTCCGGTCAGGTCCTTCTCTCTGGAGTCGCTCTCCCTGGAGTCCAAGTTTCGACATCGGGAGCAAGTGTTTCCACAAATAACAGTGGGAATTTCACTCTCACGGGACTAACAAATGGAGACTACACCGTGAGTGCCGCCCTTACTGGATATGTGTTTACACCAAGCTTTACCAATCCGGTAACAATTAACGGAGCGGATCGTTCCGGTATAAACTTCTCCGCAAGCTGCGCTTCTGGGTACACCAATGTTTCTAATAGATGCGTTGTTCAAGGAACAGCACCTGCCATCCCCTTGAATCTTACTGCTTCCGATGGCACAAGCGAAGATTTCGTTGAGCTTAATTGGGATACTGCTACAAACGCGGTAACATACCAGATCTATCGCTCACAATTTAGCGGGGATCGTGGTTCAGCACTCGGTGCGCCAGTGTCAGGAACCTCGAGCCTTGACCGCAGCGCAGTCCCAGGAGTTCATTACTTCTACTCTGTAAAAGCGATCAATAGCTGGGGTCAGAGCGACTTTAGTAACACCGATGAGGGTTTTCGTCTTGATCCTAGTGGAATCGCTGACTGTGACGGAGATGGGGTGTCTGATGCACAAGAAGCAATTGATGGCACCGGGATCTGCGATCCAGGAAGTTTCCAACTTCATCTCAAATCACCAGCGTATACGAAGTACAATACCTTCTTAACGCAGTGGAACTACCTAGAACTGATCGCCAACGGCACAAAAGCAATTAACGCCAAAGTTACCGTCTACAACATTAACGGATCAGTCATTGGAACAAAAACAGTCAATTTGGCTGCCTCCGCTCAATTTGATGTTGATATTAATGCGATCGTTAAGAAGAAAGATACCTACGGCATTGTAAAAATTGATTTTAATACAGAGCCAGGAGCTACCCTGATTGGACGAATGAGCAACTACCGTCTTAATCCAGATGGAACCTCTTACTCCTTTGCTTTTGCAAAAGAGCTTCGCAACCCAACTCGCGGAAACACTTATGCAAGTGGCAATGCGATCGATCCGCAGGGACGGGGCTACCTTGTGCCGAACTGGACGGAGATCATCAACCTTGATTCTACCTCAAGAAAGTTTACCTACCGGCTCTATAACCAAGAGGGTAAAAGGGTAAAAAGCATGGTGGTGAACGTTCCTGCTCGTGGGGAGAGAGACATTGAAGCTGGCCATGAGGAGGGCCCTGGGGTGTATCTCAGTGAGATTATTCCTCATGATGGAGCAGCGAAGTACTTCTCTACCGTCACTCGATATAGTCCAAACTCAACAAGTGGCTCTGAAGCAGCGACCTACAACTTCGCTATCCCACTTGATGGCCGAGCTGGAAATGGTGGGCGTCAGTTTGCAGCAATTACCAATCGTGTAGGATCATGCTGGTCACAAACAAACTGGGTTGAAGTAATCAACGTCAGAGAAAAGAATGTAACGGCAAAACTTACCTTCCGTGATGACGCTGGAAAAACACTGGGCTCAACTTCGGAAAAGATTAAACCACTTTCGCAAAAGCACTTTAATGCAAGCGCTCTACTTCCAAAAAATGTTGTAGGCTCAGTGGAGATCTCGGGGGATGCCCCAGGCTCGTTAATCGCCCAGAGCGCGGTATACTTCCATGATTGTCAGGTTAATGCCCTACAGTCCTCCTATGCATCGGCAGCAAGAATTCCTGGTCAAGACGTGATGGCGGGCAGCGTCAACACCTTCCTAGGAATGACAAACTTCCTCTCGATGATCGGAACCAACGGCAGCACCTCTGACTTTGACATTACCGGAATGTCATTTGGTGAGCCGTTAAATCCAGTAAGCGTGCAATTAAGCGGTCGAAAGACCGTAGTGCTCAACCTCAACAGCGAGTCGGCGCTCGATGCGAAGCCAAACAGTTACGGAACGGTCATCGTGCGTTCGCCACAAGCGGGACAAGCGGTTGCGGAGATAATCCGTCTGCGCGAAGTAAATGGCAGAGTCGACTTTGCAATGCCTACGGCGGTTCAGTAAAGATTGAAACGGCAGAGGGAAAGGGGAACTCCCTTAACTTCTGCCGCCTTCGTAGTCAGTAAGAGAATTTTCCTAATAGAGGGTCGCTCTCTTTGGAGTTGACCATAATGCTTGAATTAACTGCTCATCTTCTAGCGCCTGATTAATCGCCTGCGACATTGCAAATCCGAGTGAGCTTTTTACATCTTCTCTGGTAACAACAGGAAACTCGCTTGCCCTGCTACCATGGAAAGTTCCTGAGAAAAGCTTTTGACCTTTCTCATCTCTCACCTCAACATACAACGCCGCTTCACTTCGTAATGACCCGGTCATTTTTGCAGACACCGTTGTTTGCCATTTTTTTATCTCGCCACTAATTTTCACAGGTGCGCCAAAAGAAGTTGAAATTCCCTTTTGTGCTAAACTCTTTGTCAGCGCAACCTCCACAGCTCGCCCTACATCACCCTCAGGCATCGTTTTTTCAACTGGCTCCGTAGTGTCTGCCTGGAGTGGTCGATTATCACGAAACGTATCTAAAGAGACGCTTACCCCTAAGTGGGCTGGCCCCCCATCGAGAGAGGCTTCCTCAACAGGAATTTCTGGAACTTCAATATTTGCGCCAAGCTGTGGCGAACAACCACCATAAAAGCATCCAACAAAGATACCGTAACAAATTATAGATTTTTTTATCGTAGTGGTGCGTGTCATAATAAGCCTCTTATCTTCTGTTTTTAATTTTAACCTCATTTAACAAATACTGCTTGCAAGGGGCAAGCGAGCTTCCTCATACCCTCCCTGCTGCCGACAAGCCCCCTCAGACAAAAAGAAGCTCCCTCCATAAAGTAGCAGAGGGGAATTTGGAACAATGCTTTCAAGAAAAGGATTGAGGCGATCTTTTTTTGTTGTAAATAATCAATTAGCCCTTTCATTTCACACTTCATTCCCTGTATATCCAACAAGTTAACAAGATTTGACTTGATTACTTATTCAAATAATGTCTAAAACGTGCTAACTTCTTACTAACTTGTTTTTGGTACTGTAGTTGTAAAAAATTGTTGAATTAAATGCCTCCCATGCATAGCCCATCAGATAATCCCTTTACTCTTGATACCTCATCACTCCCTATCCCAGAATGGGGAAAGCGAACACTGCGCTCACTCAATGGCTATGTTTCGAATTACCTTGGTTTTTCCCAACTTGCCGACCTCTACACAAGAAACAGAGGCGAAACAAACATTGAGACAGTGATCGATAATGTCTTTCGGGAATTAAATATTACCTATGAAATCTCCTACGGGGGACTTGAACACGTTCCACAAAAAGGTCCGGTAATTGTTGTTGCCAATCATCCCTTTGGTGGAGTGGAAGGGCTCGTCGTTGCAAAAGCTCTCATGTCAATTCGTCCTGATGTTAAATTGTGGGCAAATTACCTTCTTGAGCGAATTCCAGAGCTTCGCGATCTCTTTATTTTTTTAGACCCTTTTGGAGGAGAAGAGGCTGCTCGAAAAAACATCGTTCCACTTCGACAAACTCTGGAGTGGTTAAAAAACGGTGGACTCCTCTCTACGTTTCCCTCCGGCACCGTATCTCACTTACAGCTTGGGAAATTAGAAATTAGCGATCCTGATTGGAATCCCCTTCTGGCGCGGATCATTAGAAAAACACAGGCAACGATCGTTCCTATTTATTTTCATGGCATCAACAGTGCCCTTTTTCAGGCCGCGGGCCTCATCCACCCTCGCCTGCGCACGGCGCTTATTCCCCGTGAGTTTTTAAACAAACAAAATAAACCGATTCTTTTTCGGGTCGGGAAACCCATTTCACCGGATCGCCTCACCAGTTTTAGTGATGACCAAGAAATGCTTTCCTATCTCCGCTTTCGAACGTACCTCTTACGAACAAAAGTAAGCGGCGAGAAAAAAAAGTTCTCTTCAAAATTTCTTGAAAAGAAAAAAGACCAAAAACAAAAACCGATCATTCCACCAATAGATGGCGCGCTCATGGAGCAAGAGATCAACGCCCTTCCCCAAGAACAACTCCTTGTTGAGTCCCGCGACTGCGCCGCGTTCTATGCGTCTGCACATCAAATCCCACTGACGTTACAAGAGATCGGTAGGCTAAGAGAAGTTTCCTTCCGTCAGGTGCAGGAGGGAACGGGGAAGAGTCTCGATATTGATCGCTTTGATAATTACTATCTCCACCTTTTTACCTGGGATAGAAAGGCTCGACAGATCGTTGGTGGCTATCGCATGGGTCGAACCGATCGCATCACGGAGCGATATGGTATGCGCGGCCTATACACCAGCACCCTCTTTCAATACAAAGAAGAGCTCCTTTCCCAACTTGGACCCTCTCTCGAACTGGGCCGCTCCTTTGTGCGCGCTGAGTATCAAAAAAATTACTCCTCGCTACTTCTCCTCTGGAAGGGAATTGGCCGATATGTCGCGAGAAATAAACAGTATAAGAATCTCTTTGGTACGGTAAGTATCAACAGTGATTATGACAGCATGTCTAAAGAACTTATCGTTTCCTTTCTCAAGGCGAGCAATCTCCACCCCGAGCTAACGAAACTTGTTCGACCACGAAATCCGATGCCTTCAAAACGGTTTTCTCATATGGATCCGAAAATGATCAGCGTCGTTGTTAAGGATATTCACGAAGTTTCTGAACTGATTGCGGAGATCGAAGCGCGTGAGCACTCTGTTCCTGTTCTTCTTCGTCACTACCTAAAGCTTGGTGGAAAACTTCTTGGTTTTAATATCGATCCTGACTTCGGAAATGTGCTTGATGGTTTGATCTTAGTAGATCTTACAGAAACCGATCACAAACTTTGCGAGCTCTATGTTGGCAAAGACAACATTGACTCTTTCTTGGCTTATCATGACAAAGAGCGTTCTTACCGACGCACCGGAACAGTGTAGAAAGAATGTTTGGATTGGAGACTGAGCATCAAACCTTCAGATTATCCATGTACGAGTCGTTATTTACTTCATGAACGAGCAACAGAAGCGTTGGGGATTAAAAGCAAGCGCTGCTTCTTCGATCGGACTTGTGCTTTCTGGCGGAGGAAGTCGTGCCGCTTATCAAGTGGGCGCACTACGTGCACTCTATGAGCATTACCCAAAACATGAAATTCCCTTCTCCGTGCTCATGGCAAGCAGCATTGGGTCTGTAAATGCCATTATTCTTGGGGCCTGCATGAAACGGGGCCTGAACGAAGCGATCTCCGCCTTAGAGATGCTCTGGCGCGAGCGCACCTATGCAAACACCTTTCGTGGTTCCTATTCGATGGCACTTCTTCGTTCTGTAAAACTCGCCTTTCTTCAGTACTTCTCGCCGGGACCCAAAGCAACTGCATTTGCTCTTTTCGATCCCCTTCCCGTCATTGAGCGCATCGATCAACTCATAAACGATTTTGGTGGAGTTGAGGTAAAAGGTGAAGATTCCCCACTTTCTGCGGTCGGAGTAATGACCACACAGGAAGGAAAATCGCGAAATCCATTGCTGTTAGTTACCTCCAGAGCAAACCCCGAAGATGCCCTGCTCCAGGGCGCTGCATATGATATCTGCTACTTTCATACACTGACGGCATCCCATGCGTTTGCTTCCGCAGCACTTCCTGCAGTCCTTCCCGCAGTGGAGCTTTCTCTTGATACTTCACAGGTAAGACTTGTTGATGGTGGGATTTGTGAAAACATTCCTGTTGATCCCGCGATTCGATTTGGTGCAGATAACATTATCATCATCGATGTTTCAGGCCGCAAATGGTGGTGCGACCATTACGACACCTCCCATGATCAGCAAGATCCGTGGGAGTCTCCAGCAAAAGCGGGAACACACTGCCTCAGGCCAGCAAGTGTATTAGAATTAAGAAACCAAAAAGCTTTTGGTCCCCTTCTTCGTCAATCGTTGGGAAGGTCCACTCGCGAGCACATCCGTGCACTAGGACCAAGCTGGCCTATTCTTAAACTCCTCAAAGCAAAGATGGGTGAAGCGGTTGCGTATGAGATCGTTTCTTACGCAGTCATTCATAGTGGCTTTATCGAAGCACTTTTCGAAGCCGGCTATCAAGAAACTCTTGCTACTTTAGAACAAACAAAACCACAGATTTACTCCTAAGCACTTCCTTGTTCGGTAAACGAATTGGGTGGAGGCGAACAAATTACAGTATTTGTGAGGGCTTTTTGGTTGAACACAGAGTTTCACAGGGTTACACAGAGTAAAGGGGATGAAGGGAATAGAGTGAGGGAATAAATTTATGGACTAAATGGTTCAGGGTTCATCTTTTCTTAACTCTGTGTAACCCTGTGAAACTCTGTGTTCAATCACCAAGCAACCGCACCACATAGAAAAAAGAACTCTCTCAAGTACGCGCCCAGACTCTAGAAATCTCTCCCCTCGCCCTCTCCATCTAAATAAGATAATAATTTTATGCGCAGCGAAAAAAACGTTGACGAGCTTCACCTCTCAATCATAGCTTAAAGAATTAAGTTTCATAATCATTATTTAAATTTGGAAATGGCCGATACTCAACGAATTGCCTACTTTTCAATGGAAGTTGCGCTCTGCGCAGACATCCCCACCTATAGTGGCGGACTTGGCGTGCTTGCAGGAGACACCATCCGTGCCGCTGCTGATCACCGAATTCCGATGGTGGCCATTTCACTCCTTCATCGAAAAGGGTACTTCTATCAATCCTTTGATGGAGAAGGGAAACAAACAGAGAGTCCCGTGCTTTGGCCAGTTGATGACTTTGTTCAAGAACTGAGCACTCGAGTCTCTGTGCAGATCGAAGGAAGAGAGGTTCATATCCGCGCATGGAAGTACGAAGTTCAAGGTATCTCTGGTTCTGTTGTTCCGGTTTACCTTCTTGATAGCGATCTCCCAGAGAACCATGAACCGGATCGTGCCTTGACCGATTTCCTCTATGGTGGAGACTCTCATTACCGCTTGTGCCAAGAAATTGTGCTTGGCGTTGGCGGAGTTCGAATGCTGCGAGCGCTTGGCTGTAAAAATCTCACTCGATTTCATTTAAACGAGGGACATGCAAGTTTTCTTACCATTGAACTTCTAGAAGAACGACTACGCGCTGAGTCACGAACACTTCCAACGTCAGAGGACATTCAAGCGATAAAAAATTTATGTGTTTTTACAACCCACACCCCAATTCCCGCGGGACACGATAAATTTCCCATGGAGATGGTGTATCAGACCTTTGGACATCGTGAGCTGTTTCAAAATACTGAGATTTTTTGTCAAAACGATACGCTTAATATGACCTATCTTGGACTCAACTTAAGTCACTATGTAAACGGGGTCGCAAAACAACATGGCAAAGTATCGCAACGAATGTTTCCTAACTATGCGATTAATCATATCACCAACGGTGTCCACGCAGCGACCTGGGTAGCTCCCTCGTTTGCTCAACTCTTTGATGACTACATTCCAGGATGGCGCGAAGATAATTTTAGCCTTCGACACGCCTCAGGAGTGCCCGCAGAAGAAACCTGGCAAACGCATTTAGAAGCGAAAGAAGCTCTCCTCCGATATATTAATAGAGGACTCAATGGAGGTTTTGACAAAGATGTTCTGACCATTGGCTTTGCACGAAGGATGACTGGCTACAAACGTCCTGAACTTCTCTTCACCGATGTGGAGCGACTTAATGCACTTACATTTCCTTTACAGATTCTCTATTCTGGAAAAGCTCATCCTCGAGACGAAGGAGGAAAGGAACTTATCCGACATATCTTTGAAGCTCGAAAAAATTTAAAGCCACATATTAAACTTGCGTTTCTTCCCAATTACGATCTTGAACTTGCAAAGCTCCTCACTGCAGGAGTGGATCTCTGGCTCAATACCCCTCAAAAACCGTTAGAAGCTTCCGGCACCAGCGGGATGAAGGCAGCATTAAATGGGGTCCCCTCATTAAGTATTCTTGATGGTTGGTGGATTGAGGGGTGGATTGAAGGAGTCACCGGCTGGGCTATTAACCCGCACTATGAACATGGTGAACACCAAAACGATGTAACCATTGATTCAAAAGCACTGTATGATAAGCTGGAGCAGGTTATTGCTCCGATGTTTTACAACGATCGTGCTCGGTATATCAGTGTAATGCAAAATGCGATCGCTTTAAACGGCTCATTTTTCAATACTCAGCGGATGATTGAACAATACATAGTCAATGCATATTTCTGCTGATGACAACCACTACTGTTGATGCTGCACGGATCACCAAAAAGAACGAAACTCAACGATTGTCTTTTTTCGTTCGGTGTTGCACTACTATTTTTTAGCTTCCTCAGTAAAACAATCCATTTATGGAATGATCGCGGTTTGCTGCTCGGCTCATTTCGATCTGGTCTTTTGGTTAGTGCACTGTTTTTTGCTGCGGCACTCTATAGAAACCGCGGAACTTTTCGGGGCCTGTCTTTAGAACCCACTGGGTTTTCCCTTGCTCTCGTTGTTGTTTTTTTCAGCGATTGGTTTACCCGTCCATATAGTTTATTTCCAGGCAGTGCGATTCGTGGCGAGATACTCCTTTTCTCCCTGCTTTCGTTCATCGTAGGAACAAAACACACTAAACGCTTCCTGATCCTCGGAGCTGCAATCACTCCTATTCTCCTTCTCTGGTGTTTCTTTCAGGAAGCAGGAGGACGACTCCTTTTTTCAGATGATCACCCTGCGGTATTCTATCGACTCTCTCTCCTAAAAGAGCATTTTCCCTTTATCCCCGTATATAATCCACTGTGGAATGGGGGACTTGATGCAAGAGATTTTTTTTCAACCGGCATTCTTAATCTATTTTTTCTTACGTTTCCTCTCATTTACACCTTCGATCTGGGATCAGTTTATAACTTGATTATTGCCTTGGTAATCTTTGGAATTCTTCCCCTCTCTACTTATGCTGCCGCAAAAAGAGAGCAATTCCCCTCTCCTGCTCCCGAAATCGCAGCGCTGCTCTCCCTTACTGCGAATCTTCTTTGGTATCGTTGGTGTTTTAAATACGGCTCGATGGGTTTTATCGTCTCCACAACGCTCTTTCCGTTAGCGCTGAGCTATCTTTCTCAGATCCTCAATCCTGAACGCGTCCTGAAACGGCAAGACGCTATTTGCAGCGTCCTCGTGCTTACGCTGTTTTTTTTCTGGTCTCTCTCCTCGATCGCGATACTCCCCGCCGCAGTGTTTGGCCTATTTCATTTGCGAAAAGTGCTAAGAAAGAAATATTTCCCTAGCGTTGTAGTTGCTTTACTCGTTCTTAATCTTTCCTGGATCGTTATCTTTGTTCAAGTCTCGTCTGTAACAAAGTTTGTAACTGCATCTCATCAAATGTCGAATACGGATACGGATCATCATGCGCTTCAGAAGCGCATCACTCCAAAGAATATTGGTGGTACAAGTTTTTCATCTTCACTCAAGCGCATTCAAGAAAATTCAATAAAATTTCATCCATTACTCCTTTTTCTCTCCATTCCAGGCTTTCTCTTCATCCCTTCTCGACATTCTCGAGCACTCTTTACTGGATTAGCCTTGTGGCTGCTTATTGCGGGAAGCACCCTTTCCCCGGTTTTTCCTCAACTAGACTTAGAGCGGATGTTTTTATTTTTATCCTTTCTCTTAGTACTTCCAACCTCACTGAGCATCGTTTCGCTCTATAATCAAGCCAAAAACTTTGGGGGTTCATTTCGAAGTACGAATCTATTTCATTTTATCGTTGGTTTTATCTTCGCCGGTATCTTTTCCACCTCCTGGATCATTCACAATCGGAGCTTAGAGCAGTATTACTTTGAAAATGATCGACCACAAAATCTTGTCGAAATTATAAAAAAGGAGGGCGGAAAGGGTCGAACATTGTTTTCTGGTTTTGTCTTACACGAATTACAGCATGGCCATATCGCCCCCTTAGTGCTCTGGAGTAACCATCCTCTTATAGCGTCTGCACCAGTACATAGCTCGTGGGCACGAATAGATGTTATCCCCGATGAGGTAAGAGAGAGAGGAGATGAGAGCGTAGAAGAATATCTTGACCTCTTAAATGTTACCTCAGTTCTTGCTCATGAAAGAAGATGGAGGAACTATTTTGATAGTAATCCAGAAAAATATCGGCGCGTGTGGGAGGAGAAACGTTTTATTTTCTATACCCGCGAAATGAAAAACCCAACCTACTTTCTTGAGGGAGATGGAGAGATAATTTCCCAAACCACCGGAGATCTTACCCTTCATCTTACCTCCTCATCCGCGGTGATAAAATTTCGCTACTATCCTTTTTTAAAAAGCACAGGATGCTCTCTTGAACCTCAGAAATATCCGGGAGATCTCACATTTATCATGCTCACTCATTGCTCCCCTGGGTCTCAAGTAATAATAAGTGCACGACCCGGTTGGTCTCGAGTCCTCAACGAATTCCTACAATGAAAAAAGACGAACTCTACATAGTACTGCACACCGTATTTTCAACACTCGTGCTTCTGTGTCCTGGAATTATTGCTCTGGTAATGTCCTTTGTTGTTTTTCCTTATGCGGATTCAGGGTTTCTTTCTTTTCAGGCGACACCTCCTAAATGGTTTGAACTGATCAATTTCTCTTCAAATGCTTATCATTTTTGGAAATTTGACATACTCATCGCAAGCCTCAGCTCACTGATCGGCTACGATCTCTACATGGCCATTATTATTACGATTTTTTCGTTCGGTGTGTATTTTCTCATTCTCGAGGTGAGTCCCGTCACGCGCTCCATTGCGTTACAACCTCCTTTTTTTGCATCTCTTTGTAGCATCGTATTATTGTTTCTTTTTGGTTTTGATTCTGTGCTTTTCCCAGGGCTTTGTTTTTTCCCCTGGCTTCTCCTGAACTTAATTCGGATAATTAAAAACGAACATGTGTACCTCCACATCGCGTTTCTCCTCATTGTCAGCATTTTCGCTGCACGAAGTGGGAACCAAGTATCTATTTTTTATTCGTTGGTTGCTTTTTTCCTCACCGTCAAAGGATTAATAACGCTTCCTTCAAAGCAGCTTTTTATCATCTTTTGTTGTCTCTTCATCCCCTCGCTAATCGCCTTTATCGCCACTCCATTTACGGACTTTCCTCCATATGCAGCTCCTGGACATCTCGTTCCAGCAATTGAAACAACCGATGGAGTTCGACCGATGCTCGGTCCTGAACCACCAATCACCGTTCTTGATCAACAGTACTTACGAAATATCTTTGGTCCGTTGGCATTGATTTTAATGCTTGGAATTTCTGGCTTCTTAGTAATTCTCTTTAGAAAAAAATTGCCTCTTTCAGGTTTTCAGCGAAGTTGCTTACTCACTGCGCTCTGCTTTTCAATTATGTTGTTTTTTGACAGCGCATTGATCCCTATTGAATATAATCAAGTTGCTCCACTCCAAACAATCAGACGACTTCTTCCAGGATTTTCAACTATCTCACTTCCACCTCTCTTTTTTACATTAGGACTGGTGCTTTTTGTCATTGCCTTAGCGAGTGGCCGGGGGCGTTCTTTTCTTTATTTTTTGTCGGTAACGGCTTTACTGGTGATCTTTCCACTTTCAAACAAACCGTTTTACTCCCCTCCTCTTCTTCGTGGAGCAATGGACCAAGACCCTTGGCAAACATTCAATAAAAAAGAGCTTTTTGAAAAAAGAGATTTTATTGTAAAACGACTTTTATCGCCCTCTTACTACGTAGTGAAAAATATGGGACTCTCTGTACTTGAGCTACAAGAACGTGTTGAACATCTTGAAAGAGAACAAGCAGAGGATTATAAACCAGTTTTTTCAGCTTCTCACCATGAAGAGCTTACAAAACTCCTCACCGATCACAATCTATCCACACGCTGGAGCGCACAGAAGGGGGCTCAGAAAGGTGATGAATGGCTCCATATCTATTTTGATACTCCGAAACTCCAGGGGGGCATGACACTTGAACTTGGTCCTTTCAACACCGACTATCCTCGAGCACTTGAAGTTTACTCCAGCGAGCACTGCGCCAGAGATGGAAACGATACTAAGCGCTACACCCTGACGGCTCGATTTACCCCATGGCTTGGCTCAGTTCAGTTTACAACGGATGGATATCCTTACTTTACACCTCCACAAACGATTACGATTCTCTATCCTCAACGAATCAAGCCGCACTGTTTACTCATAAAGCAAACCGGAACAGAAAAATCTTTCGATTGGTCGATCGCAGAGATCACATTTATAAAGTAATGATCGAATGATACTAATTTTAGATACTCACGTTCATATCTATCCTTGCTATAATCTCCTAAGCGCGTTATCTGCGGCCTTTATAAATCTCAATCACCTCCAATCCTCTATAAGGAAGTCCTTACCCCTCTCAACAGATGAGCAAATATTAAAAGTTCTTTGCCTTACAGAGCGAAGTGATTGTAATTTTTACGATTCGCTCTATCAAGGAAAGATTAACCTCTCTCAGCTCGGATATCGCGTTAGACAAAGCGAAGAAGCGCTCGGTATCTATATTGATACCGCAGAAGGCGACACTCTCTTACTTATTTCAGGAAAACAGATCACTACCAGCGAGCGGCTTGAGATTCTTGGGCTTTTTCTAGGATCAAAGATTGAAGATGGAGTTTCTATCTTTGAAGCGCTTCGTCAGATCAGAGAGCTGGGCGGGCAAGCCGTGGTTAATTGGTCTCCAGGAAAGTGGTTTTTCTCCAGAGGGCGGGTAATCAAAGAGCTCATTTTACAAAACAGTGAAAATGATTTTCTCCTTGGCGATATCGGATTAAGACCAAAGATCTGGTGTGAACCATTCTTGATGCAAACTGGAAGGAAAAAAGGGTTTCGTTTAATTGCCGGATCCGATCCCCTACCATTTCCTGGAGAAGAGAAATACATTGGAAGCTACGCTACTGCTCTCCAAGCAAACATCGATGCAAGAAGACCCGTAAGCTCTATTCAGCAAGCTCTCCACAAGGCTTCCTTTCTTTCCCCTCCCCTCGGCTCCCGTTCCTCTCTTACGAACACTTTGAGCCGACTGCAAAAAAATCAGCTCGCAAGGCCAGATCGCCACAAGTAACCGAAAAGAAACAGAAGGGTGCTTTGCCAGAGGCAAAAATTTGCCTCAACCTTTACGCAAACGCTCTTTACTGCTACTAGAGCATTTACTAAAATAAAAGCTTAAAACTATGCTCAACTCAATCACACTTCTTGGTTCCTCTTCTGGCCGTAACGCCGGAGATGCGGCGTTAATGTCAGCCATCATGGATACTGTTGATAGCGCCTGTAAGAGCGAACTTTTATATGAAATCCCAACGATCAAACCAAAATTTGTTACCGATACCTACAAAAATAACGTTCGACCGATCTCGATGATGCCCTGGAATTTTTCACTTAAAATGCTAGGACTTCCAACATATCGATCCGTGATGCGAACAGATCTCAGTTTAATCTTTGATGCGATACTTTTTGACCGCGCACTCTATAACCCACTTTTTAACTTTCTCTCTACCCTCTCCCTTCTCCTTCCAAAAGCGAAGCGACAGGGGAAAAAAATGGGGTTTTTTAACGTAGGAACCGGACCGGTGACTACACAACGCGGAAAAGAGATGTTACGAGACTTAGCAAACATCATGGATTTTATCACCGTTCGCGATATTGATTCATACAATATCCTCCGAGATATCGGCGTAACAAATCCCCGCTTGCTCATTGGCGCAGATGCCGCACTCAACGTCTCTTCTGCGAATGAGAAGCGCGTGCAAGAGATCTTAGAAAACCTTGGCTTATCTTCAGCCAAAGAGATCCTTGCAGTAAATATTAACGCCTACCTAAACACCTGGGCCGAACCTCGTGAGAAAGCACTTACGAGAGAAGAGTTTCTTACTATCTACGCTTCCGCTTTAAATCGGGTGCTAAAAAAACTTCACGTGCCGCTCCTTGTTGTCAGCACCCAACATCACGATGTTGATATCTCACAGGAATTAATCTCTCGACTTCGTTACCCGGGGAAGATCGCCTTCCTGAGTAATGTTGATTACAACCATTTTGAAATCAAAGGAGTGCTAGCAAAAGTTTCTTTACTCTTTGCAATGCGCCTCCATGCGATGATCCTGGCCTCGTCAGAACTTACCCCGATCTTTGGACTCTCTTATCAACCTAAAGTAGACCATTATTTCAAAAGCGTTGGCTTATCGGACCACACCTTACAATTTTCTCAGTTCTCCGAAGACTCAGTCGCAGAACGCCTTGAGCAAGCATGGAGAGATCGTAGCGTCATCGCGGAAAAACTAAGAACCCACATTCCTCGCCAAAAACAAGAGGCACGAAAAGCTGCTTCTCTTGTTTCCGCAATTTATAAAAATGAAGATCTTGACCGAGCAATCCTCACCCTCACCGCAACACCTCCACAAGACTCTTTTGCTGCGGGAAAGTGACCCCTCTCTCACTCAAAAAAAGTAAAAAAGGTCTTGGGGTTTTTACCAACCTCCCTCTTCCATCAAAAAGTGAGATTCTTCAGTTTCATGGAAAACAAATTCCCACCGAAGAGCTGCCCACACCATATGACTCGGTACTTGATCACTACCTCCAAATCGGTCAATCCCTTTACCTAGGACCTTCTGGAGAGATTGACGACTTTATCAACCACTCTTGCAACCCTAACGCAGCAGTTGTATTTCAAAACGAAAAAATTTTTCTTCAGTCAATAAAAGCAATCGCCGTCAACGAAGAGGTTACTTTTGATTACTCCCTTACAATGGTTGCAGATGATTGGACTATGAGGTGCGTTTGTGAAGAACCAAACTGTCGCCATGAAATCGTCGAGTTTGCTCTCCTTCCTCCTGAAACTCAGAAGAGGTACCTTCTTTTGGGTATTGTTCCTGATTATGTTCTTCAGTTTTTATATAAATCTAGGAAATAAGCGGATTTCTTGAGTACCTTACTCTTTACATCATAAAAAAACATCGCTATGACACATCGCTAGGGGAAGTATCTCAATACAATCTATGTCGAAGTCAATTCTCTTTATTACACCGCAACCGTTTCTTGCAAACCGAGGAAGCCCACTTCGAGTCGCACAAACCGTTACTTCATTGACCCGGCTTGGATTTCAAGTTGACCTTTTGGCATATCCATTTGGAGAGACCCCAGCTCTTGCAAATATCTCTATTCATCGTTCGTGGAAGCCCTCTTCGCTAGAGTCCGTTCCCATTGGTCCTTCATGGACTAAAATTTACCTCGATGCATTTTTGGGATGGAAAGCACTGCGGCTTGCGCTCAAAAAACGCTACTTAGCGATTCATGCGATAGAGGAAGCAGTATTTATCGCACAACTTCTGGGAATGATTACCCATACCCCGTATCTTGCAGATATGCACTCTCTTGTTCCAGAGCACCTTCATCAATCTAAGTTTATCTCTTCCAAACACTTCCACCGCTTTTTTCATGCCTGCTACTCTCGCTGCCTTCAAAAAGCTTCTGGAATTGTTGCTGTTTCCGAAGAGCTCCATCAATTTGCAAAGGTCATCGCTCCAAACACTCCTTGCATCTCCTTGGAAGATATTCCTCCTGATTTTATCCATGAACGAGACGAGCAACTCATTGCTGAGATAAAAAACCGCTACAATCTCCATGAGCGATCGGTCTGCCTCTATACAGGAAACTTCTATGATTACCAGGGAATAGATCTTCTTCTTGAAGCGTATGCGCTTGCGCTTGCAAAACTTCGGACCACTTACACAAGGGAGGAACAACTTCCGCTGCTACTTCTTGTCGGGGAAAGCGCCAGAGAGGTTGTTCTCCACTATAAGTCAAAGAGTGCTCAATTAGGAATTCAAAACAATGTAATCTTTACGGGAGAGCGCCCTCAACAAGAAATGGGAGCATTTATGGCTTCTGCCAATCTTCTTGTCTCCCCCCGAATAAAGGGTGGAAATACTCCCCTAAAGATCTATTGTTACATGGCCTCCTCAATTCCCATTGTTGCTACAAAAATCTCTTCTCACACACAGGTATTAAGTGAAGAGAATTCGTTTCTTGCAGAACTGAGCGCCTCTGACCTTGCCGATCAACTGCTCTATGCGCTCGATGACTCCCCCGCTTCAAAGCAGAAGAAAAGAAACTTAGCAGCAAATGCCAAAAACTTAGTTGATACTCGATATAATAAGCGTGTTTTTACAAATCAGTTGGCTCATCTCTACAACAAAGTCCTTGGCCTCTCTCTTCCTCTTGCGGAAGAACCCTCTCTCGCAACCGGTCTTGCAAAGAGTGTGGGAGGTTAAAGGGCAATTTTAGTCGGAAGCCTTCCGAAGATACGAAAAACTCCCTACTATTTTTTTGATTTCAACTCTTTCATCTTTATTATATTTTAGTTAAGAAAGGGACACGGGCTGTGATCAGGCGGAGGAAAATAATCAATGGTTCCAAAACTTAACCCTCTTATCAACTATCTTGACTCCCTCAATACGAAGGCTAACTTAGATTCTCTTGAAGAACTTCTTCAAAATATTTCCGTCAATACTGATGATTTAAAGGATTACTGCATCTTTGGTGATTCTACCTATAACCGAAACCCGATTAAAGACTCCCGTTGGTATAGTATCCTCCTCCTTTGTTGGCGAAGTGGACAATTCTCTCCGATTCATGATCATTCCGGCTCAAGTTGCGCTTTTAAAATAATTAAAGGTGAAGCGACCGAGATCCTTTACAAGCATGTCGGCGATGGCTTAGTTGAACCGATCGCAAAACGTCTTTACCGGGAGGGAGATCTCTGCCTTGCTCAAGATAGCGATACGCATAAAATCTTTAATCGTAGCAATACAGCAGATCTGGTGACTCTCCATGTTTACTCCCCAGCACTCCATATGCGTTACTATAACCTTAAACCGGAAAGACAAGCTTCCGAAGAGCATTATCTAATGGCGGCTTCTTAAGAAAATGAATCCCCCCGACAATCCCTTTCGAGAGATGCCTTACATGGGAGTTATCTACGTAGTCGTAGAGGCTCTTAAATTGGGCTATTCACCGGATGATCAAAATTGGGCAAATCTTGGTCAGGGACAACCTGAAGTAGGAACTTTGGAAGGCGCTCCTCCCCGACTTTCTTTGATCTCCCTTCATCCCTCAGATTATGCTTACGGCCCCGTAGAGGGAGTTCTCGATTTGCGTGCCCAGATTGCCGATCACTATAATCGACTCTACCGCCGAGGACTAAAGTCGCAGTATGCCGCTGAGAATGTAGTGATTGCTCCCGGAGGAAGAACGACCCTTACAAGAGCGTTTGCTGCGCTCAGATCTCAAAAACTTGGATATTTTATACCTGACTATTCAGCGTATGAAGATCTTCTAAGTTCATTTAAACAGATCACCCCGGTGATGATTCCTCTTCATGCAGAAGATAAGTTTTCTATTGAATTAAGTAGATTAAAAAAAACTATTGCCGAACACAATCTTCACTCACTCCTCATTAGTAATCCTTGTAACCCCACGGGAAGAGTCATTGCTGGAGAGGAGCTACAGAGCTGGATTGAGCTTTCAAGAGAACAGCACTGTTCTCTTCTTCTTGATGAATACTATTCGCACTATATCTGGAGACCAGAGATCAACGGTCCGGTAAGTTCTGCTCAATATATAGAAGATGTCAATCGTGATGCCGTGATTCTCTTTGATGGCCTTACCAAAAACTTTCGTTATCCGGGATTTCGCTTGGGTTGGGCAATTGGACCAAAAGATGTAGTAAAAAATATCACCGCTGCTGGGAGTTTTATTGACGGCGGGCCACCCCGACCGATGCAGCGCGCTGCGATGGAGATCCTCGAAACTGTGCGAGGAGACCAGGAAACATCTGCGGTGAGAGCTACATTTCAAAAAAAACGAGATCTTATTGTAGAAGAACTAAAACAGTTCGGCATTACTTTTCCCTTGGAGCCAGAAGGTACTTTCTATGCCTTTGGTTGTATTCGAAATCTTCCGCCACCGTTAAACGACGCCATGGGGTTTTTTCGTGCTGCGTTACAGCACCAGGTGCTTACGGTGCCTGGAACATTCTTTGATGTTAATCCCAATAAGGAGAGAACCACCCCTTCACCCTTGCAACACTTTGTGCGCTTTTCTTTTGGACCACCCGAGGAGATCATACGTTCTGGCTTACTGCGCTTAAAAGAAATGCTAAAAAAAGCATGAAAAAAGAGTTGATCCCGGGGATTGTTCTTCTTTTTAGCCTCGCTTTTTTCTCCCGATATTGCTCAGAACTTGTAACCATCGGCGGGAAACATCCCCTCGAAGCGTCGGTGATCGCCATCGTCATTGGGATGATCCTAAGAAATTCTGAACTCATCCCAACCTCCTTTACCCCAGGCATTCTCCTCTCAGAGAAGTTTCTCATCTACGGTATTGTCCTGATGGGTGCGACCCTTCACTTTGGAGAGATCGCTTCACAGGGAGGGGCGATACTAGGAATCATCCTCTTGACGATGACCTTTGGATATCTCATTACGTTTTTTATTGGCCGACTGTTTCGACTTCCAGACACACTCTCAATTTTACTTGCCATTGGAACGACTATTTGCGGAACCACAGCGATTGCCGTCACTGCTCCGCTTATTAAGGCCAAAGAAGAGGTAACAAGTTATGCAGTAGCCACGATTTCGTTATGGGGGCTCATCGCTATTCTTCTCTATCCGCAAATTGCACAACTCTTTGCTGTTTCTGATGTTTCTTTTGGGGTCTTTGCAGGCACCGCCATTCACTCTACTCCCCAAGTAGTCGGAGCAGGATTCATGTATTCGGCGATAGCTGGAAAAACAGCCACCGCAGTGAAACTTATTCGAAACTGCTTTATGGCTCCTCTTGCCTTCCTCATTGGCCTGTTCTGGGTAAAAGCTACCCCCGAAGATGCTAAAACAAAGATCTCCCTGGCAAAGATCTTCCCTTGGTTTCTTTTTGGTTATTTTGCAATGGCAGGATTAAACACAGCAGGGTACCTCTCACCAACTCTCAGTGAACGACTTGCGGAGGGAGGAAAGCTCTTGATCCTTGTAGGGATGGTAGGAATTGGGCTTACCACTTCTTTTACAAATGTAAAAACTGTTGGCCTTCTTCCTCTCGTTGTTGGTTTTCTCGGAGCGGTGGCAGTAGCAGCCTCAAGCATAGCGCTTATTGCCGTGCTCCTCTAACCTCACCTCCAGCGCCGTTCCATTTTAAAAGTAGTAGGGACCTCCCTGTCGTTGCGAGCGAAGCGAAGCAATCTCGAACCCTCATTGGTAATATGAGATTGCTTCGCTTCGCCCGGCGGCCGGCCTCCCGGCTCGCAACGACAGAGAGACAATTTCTTGCCATACTTAAAAAGTGGAATAGCTTTAGCAATTTTTTCTAGGCGCGTTTTCTTTGAAGCTTTGGAATGTCTTCTGTGCCTGCAGGAAGTGGCATGAGGGATTTTTTTTCTAAGAGGGTATCGAGTTGAAAAAGAAATGTGCCGATCGTATCAGGTGCAGGTTTTACTTTCCTTCCTCGTTTTTCGCACTCAACGAGGGTCATGTAATAATCACGCAGGTATTTTTTATACCGCGCTCGCTGCACTGACCCCTTGGTATTTTCTTTTTTCTCCATATCCTAAGCCCAACGTTAGCATAACCATTCCCCTTGAGACGATGAGTCAAACGTAGTTAATCAAAAAAAACAGCCCCTAGTGAAATTCTCTGTATCTTGATGTTTATTAAGTTTTTAAAATCTATAGTGTTTTCAGCTAGTTAGAAAAAGTCATTCCTATGCTTAATGAACAATTAGCTATTAATTGCGTCTACCCTAGACGACGATTAAAAAAAGCTACATAGTATCGCTCCAGATCTAAATAGGCTTTTGATCATCATCGTCGACGGAGGAATCGTAACAAGTTTCTATGAGGTTTTCAGGAATCGTTGTTTTGCTCGCGGTAGTGCTGACCAATCTTTTTGTTTGGCATGAGGGAAATCATCCCATCCAACCAAGCGAATCTTCCTATCCGATGAAGAGTCTCTCCTATAACCCATTTCAGCGAGATCAAAGTCCTCTACGTGGCCAGAGTCCAAACGCCAGCGAAATCAAACATGATCTAGAGATCCTTTCGAATCGATCCCAAACTCTCCGTCTGTATAGTTCGACAGGTATTTTAGAAACGATGCCAGAACTTATTAAAGGATATGATTTTCGATTAATCGCATCAGCGTGGCTTGATGCCGACACAGAAGCAAATCGTCAGGAGGTTGACGCAACGATCAAGCTTGCGGGCAGAAACCGAAGTGTTTCACGGATCATTATTGGCAATGAAACGCAACTTCGAAAATCCGTCCCTGCTGAAGAACTGATCTCATACTTACGAAAGGCAAGAAAGCAGTTACGAACTCCCGTATCAACTGCCGAGCCGTGGGATTTTTGGGTGAATAATCCAGAGTTTGTAAATGAGGTAGACTACATTGCTATTCATATCCTCCCCTACTGGCTGGAAGTTCCAATTGAAGAGGCGGTTGATTATGTTTTTAACAAGTATCAGGCCGTAAAAGGGCTTTTTCCTTATAAGATGGTGATGATCGCTGAAACGGGATGGCCTAGCGATGGACCGCAACGTGGCCGTGCAGAAGCAACCTTGGAAAATCAGGCTCGATTCATACGCGAATTTCTCCATCGTGCTGAGAAGCAGAAGATTAATTACAACCTTATTGAAGCGTTTGATCAACCTTGGAAGAGCGAAACCGAAGGGTCTGCTGGAGAGCACTGGGGAATTATGACCGCAGACCGAAAAGAGAAGTTCCCTATTTCTGGCCCCGTGCTTGAAGATCCAAAGTGGCGATACTGGGCGCTCTCCTCAACGATTATCGGTGCCCTTGGGATTGCTATCTTTTTGGGAAGAAAAAAGCAGCTAAAGGTTCAGGGACAATTGTTCTCTGCCGTAATCCTCCAAGGTGCTTCAACGTTGATGGTTCTTCTCGCTCAAGCAGCAACTGATGAATATATGTCGCCAGGGGACATCATGTTTTGGACGGTGATGATTGCGGCACAGGTGCTTCTTGCAATTATTTTTGTTACCGATGCCGCAGAGATTGCGGAGGTAGTTGGAGAGGAGCCATTGAAGCGTCGCTTCTTGCCCGCACCACGTCTTCCTCAAGAAGAGTATCCCTTTGTTTCTTTGCATCTTGCGTGTTGCAAGGAGCCACCAGAGATGGTGATTTCGACATTAACAAGCCTTGCAAAACTTGATTATCCACGATTTGAAGTAATTGTTGTTGACAATAACACCACAGACGAAACGCTTTGGCGGCCAATAGAAAGATATTGCCAGGAACAAGGTGAGCGGTTTCGTTTTTTTAGTCTTGGTACGTGGCCTGGGTTTAAAGCAGGCGCGCTAAACTTTGCTCTGAGTAAAACCGATCCGCAAGCAGAGGTGATAGGTGTCATTGATGCTGATTATGTTGTTCATGATGATTGGCTTGCAACAACCATTCCACACTTTAGAAACGAAAAAGTTGCTGTGGTTCAGGCGCCTCAAGAACATCGGGGGTGGGAAGAGTGCATTTTTCGAAAAATGGAAAACGACGAATACAGCGGCTTTTTTCGAATCGGCATGGTGCAACGAAATGAGGACAACGCCATCATTCAACACGGCACGATGACATTGATTCGAAAAAAAGATCTTAACGATGTTGGTGGTTGGGCAGAGTGGTGCATCTGTGAGGATGCTGAATTAGGGCTTCGACTCCTTCGCCTTGGCAAAGAGGTGATCTACATCGATCATGTCTATGGTCGAGGGCTTGTACCCGATAGCTACGAGGCATACGCCAAACAACGTTTCCGTTGGGCCTACGGAGCGATGCGCATCATGAGAAGGCACGCGGGAACACTCCTTGGATTCAAAAAAGGTCTCACCCCAGCTCAGCGTTATCAGTTTATCAAAGGGTGGCTTCCGTGGATCGGAGATGCATTACACATGCTCTTTACCTTCGCTGCACTTATTTGGAGTGCGGTAATCCTCTCCGATCCATTACAAACGGAATTTCCTGAACCGATCTTTGTTTACCCAGCTATTTTGCTCGTTCTTCTTCGTTTCTTTGGTACCTATTGGACATATCGAACACGGGTAAAAATCGGCAAGCGAAGAACTATCGTAGCGATGATTGCCGGAGGATCGCTTACGCATACCATAGCCAAAGCGGTATTTCAGGGACTGCTTACTTCGAAGCGCCCTTTCTACCGAACGCCAAAGATGAAAAGTCCTCGACCGCTCTTACGAAGTATTATCGCCACTCGTGACGAAATAGTACTAACGATCTCCCTCCTTGGCTGCACCTATGGTATCTATCGTGAGTATGGTTTCATTAACAGTGAAGCCATTCTCTGGATGATCGCCTTACTTACACAATCTCTCCCCTATCTAAGCGCGATCGTCGCAGCTATGTTAAGTAGTCTTTCAGCTCCACTGAGAAAAATATACACACTTCGTGCAAGTTCCAACATTGAAGGCGATTCTGCATTAAGGCAGAGCGCGTGATGAAACAAAAGCAAGAAAAACAGTTCCCATTAAAATAGTCATTAAGAGGAGAAAAAACATGTCTAAAGATCGACCAGACCATCACGATGCTGAATTAGTGCTCAAGCTCTATGAACTTCGCCGTGAAGAAGTAATGCGCGAGTCACGAACGGCAATGATTCAAAAGTTTTGGCCACGAAGTTTTGAGGAGTTTGTCGCGGTTACAAAGATAGAACATCCACTCAATGCTGCCTTTCGACAGGTATCAAGCTATTGGGAGATGGTATATAGTTTTGCAAAACACGGCATTGTGAATGCGGATTTTCTTGTAGAAACTAACGGCGAAGGGATGCTCCTTTTTGCTAAGGTTCTGCCATTTCTTGAACAGTTTAGAAAAGACTCTCCGACAGCTTTTAAAAACTGTGAATGGATCGCCACCAACTGCGAAACAGGAAAACAACGCCTCCAATTAATGCGCATGCGAGTTGAAAAACTTACACCTCCAAAATAGTTTCAGCCATTAATGAAACATGCTTTCACTCTGCGCGCCTCACTCCAGAGCGTTATTGCGTTGCTTACTATTAGTTGTATTGGAACTTCACTTGTTCTTCGCTTTTTTGTTTCCACATCACCGTTTGTTTTTAATCTCCCTCTTCTTCTTTGCCTGATTGGTGGGGGTATTCCTCTTCTTCATGGACTGCTTCAGAAGATTAAACGAAAAGAGTTTGGATCTGATCTTCTTGCTGGAATATCGATTATCACCTCGGTAATCCTTGGAGAATATCTCGCGGGATCGCTCGTAGTTTTGATGCTCTCTGGAGGAGAGGCATTAGAGAATTATGCGGTGCGCCGCGCATCTTCTGTCCTTGCCTTACTTGCAAAACGGATGCCCGCAATCGCACACCGAAAGAGAAATGGTGAGGTTTCTGACTGCACGCTCAGCGAGGTTAACATTGGTGACCTTTTGGTCATTTACCCCCACGAGATCTCTCCCGTAGACGGCATTGTTCGTGAAGGTCGTGGAGTAATGGATGAGTCCTACCTCACAGGAGAACCATTTGAGATCTCAAAGGCACCCGGTTCAACGGTCCTTTCTGGCGCAATCAATGGGGATGCCGCATTAACTATTGAAGCAATCCGACGTGCCGTTGACTCCCGATACGCAAAAATCATGGAGATCATGCACCGCGCGGAGAGTAATCGACCCCCAATTCGGCGTCTGGGAGACCTTCTGGGGGCTTGGTATACTCCGTTTTCCCTCCTTGTTGCCCTGAGTGCCTGGACTCTTAGTGGCAGCGCAACACAGTTTCTTGCGGTCTTGGTTGTGGCAACCCCTTGTCCCTTGATTATTGCGATCCCTGTGGCGGTAATCGGTTCTATCTCACTTGCGGCAAGACGTGGAATTATTGTCAAAGATCCAGCGGTTCTTGAGACTGTAAATAATTGTAAAACTATCATCCTTGATAAAACAGGCACCCTCACCTATGGAGAACCAACCCTCTCTGAAGAGCTTACCCCTCCAGATGTTGATAAACGGGAGATCTTACGGCTCGTAGCAAGCATTGAGAAATACTCCAAACACCCCTTAGCGCAAGCAGTCGTTCGCCAAGCAACAAAGCATGGCCTACACCTTGAAGCACCCACTGAGGTGAGTGAACCACCGGGCCAAGGGCTACAGGCGAAGGTAGGGGGAAAACATCTTCAGATAACAAACAGAAAACGCATTTTACAATCCGGTGCGGCAACTGAGCTTGAGCTTCCACCGATAGGACCCGGCCTAGAGTGCGTCATTGCTCTTGATGGTCGATACGTTGCAACGTATCGCTTTCATGATGCGCCAAGAAAGGAGAGTGCTCCTTTTATTACTCACCTTGCAAGAAAGCATCGTTTCGAGAAGGTCATGCTTGTCTCTGGCGATCGTGAGTCTGAGGTGCAGTATTTAGCAGATCTTGTAGGGATCAAAGAGGTTTATGCAGGGAAAAGTCCGGAAGAAAAGGTGGCCATTGTACAAAAAGAAAACAGAAGAGGAAAAACTATCTTTGTTGGAGATGGCATCAACGATGCTCCGGCGCTGATGACCGCAACGGTTGGAATTGCATTTGGTCAAAACAGCGACATCACGAGTGAATCCGCGGGGGCTGTCATCCTCGATACCTCTTTAACGAGAGTAGATGAGTTTTTTCACATCAGCAATCGGATGCGAACGATCGCCCTCCAAAGTGCCATTGGAGGAATGACTGTAAGTATTTTAGGAATGTTCTTTGCTGCCTTTGGATTTCTCTCGCCAGTAGGAGGTGCCGTGTTTCAAGAGGTTATTGATGTGCTTACGATTCTCAACGCCCTTCGCGCCGCTCTTCCACCAAGGGCACTTACGGATTTTTAGTGGTTGTTATCGAGATATCAACTTCTGCTTGCCTTATGTTAAAACTTAGAGCGTCTAACAAAGAACGGTCCCTTCCTGTCGTGGGGGGCGGAGCGACACAAAAAACAAACAAAATAAAAATAATAAAAATATTAGCGGGGCGCACAACCACA
>CAZDIO010000076.1:0-8571 GCA_964505555.1 uncultured Bdellovibrionales bacterium | reverse complement strand
TTGCGAGCGAAGCGAAGCAATCTCGAATCGTTTAAGCGGCTACGAGATTGCTTCGCTTCGCTCGCAACGACAGGTGTTTTCATTTTGTTAGAGGATCTTAGTCGAAACGCCTGCGCTGAATTTATTCTACAACACCGTATTTGATCGCCATCTGTACTAACTCGGCGTTACTGGTGATGCCCAGTTTTTTCATGATATTTGCGCGATGGCTATCTACCGTACGTGGGGAGATGTGAAGCATCTTTGCAACATCTCGGTTTGGGCGACCTTCGCTGAGGAGTTTCATTACCTCACGCTCACGCATGGAAAGTTCAGTAATCGGCGTGCTTGTTTTATCCTCTTCGTTAATTCCACGTGTTAACACGCCGGAACTTACGGAAGGACTGAGATACGTTTGCCCTTTGATAATCGAACGAAGCGCAAACTCTAACTCATGAGCAGGAGCTGTCTTTGGCACAAAGCCCTGAGCGCCATTTCGGAGCGCTTCTCGAACAGACATCTCATCATCCTTTGCGGAGAGAACAAGCACTTTTGGTTTTACCTGAAGTTTTTGAATTCGGGCAATAGTTTCTACCCCGCCTAAATTTGGCATAGAGAGATCGAGCACAACGATATCTGGACAGTGTTGCTCTACTAACGGCAACACCTCAAAGCCGTCATTTGCCTCGGCTACGACTTCCCAGTCTTGAACAGCATTTAATAATGCACGGACACCTTCTCGAAGGACAACGTGATCATCTGCGATTACTATTTTTACCATGGTAAAAAAACCTGTGTTTATAGTTGGCAAAATTCTTTGGTGACAACGGCAAGTGCCAATGACCCTCCTATGTAATCGGTTGTTACGCTGATTAACTTCAGCGGTTTTGCGCTGAATCAGAAAGAACTGGATCGAGTCTTGCATAGTTATCTTCTGTCTCGTTTATACGCGAGTTTATGAAGGGAGAACGGACTACGAAGAGTAAAAAAGAAAAAGACTTTATTAATAATTACAAATGGTTATGTGCGAGCTCATTAATTTTAGAATGAAGCGCTAAGCAAAACGGTTCCTGTCAAACCTATGGCCTGAAGGACATGGTTTATTGACACAAACTTACATGGAGTAAGGAGGTTTTAATGACATCAATTGCAAACATACAGACCGTAGTCGACATCGGCTTTGTCGTATTGGTGATCTTCATCTGTATTAAAACTCTACTTTCAGAAAGTGGGGAAGGAGATTCCACCTACAAGAAATGGAAACAAGATCTCAAAGAACTCAGTGACTCGTTACGCCTGCTCATTGATGAAGCAAGTATTGCAAGCAATCAGTTCGATAGAAACTTACTTCGTAGACGAGACGAGTTAGAAATACTTCTCCACCGCCTTCAGCAAACAGAGGGGATGATCACCAAAAATGCTTTTGAAGAGCCGCAACGCGTTATGCAAAAAGGTGAGCCAAAAGAGAAAGCAACAAAGCAAGATCTCCCAAACAGCTCTTGGTATGAGCCGTTTAGTAAAACAAAAACTTTTGATTCCCCCAAAGATTTCAATGGAAAGAAAAAAGGCAACTTTGAACTTGAGCACCTCGTAGAAGAGCAACGTGATTCGCTCGATCTCTCAACAACACGTGAGCAGAGAAGCCGCTCATCTCAACGTGAGGAGAGTTTGGAATTACAACAGTATTCAGGAGAGTCCTTTCAAGACGATATTTCTCAAGGACAGGCTCTACGTGAACAGGTGCGGCTTGTAAAAGAGAGTCAGGGAGCTGGCGAGCGACGAGGTGAGTTCCGAAGGCCTTTACTTGGTCACAACCAAGACCCGGTCGCGTACAAAATTGCAAGGCGGTTACTACTCCAAGGACAGGAGATTCACGTCGTTGCAAGAAAGCTAGAGCTTCCACTGAGTGAGGTAAGAATCCTCGATAAACTCGTTCGTGAAGAACTTGCGCGTAACCCAGATGGTCATAACTATCAAATGGCTCGTGAGGAAACGGACCCCGGAGTTACTGAAACAACACAAAAAGAGCTTCAGCAACGAAACCGGATCGGAGAGATTGAAAGAGAATACGTATTATTTTAGGAGGGAGAAAATATGGATCGTGGAATATATGCTGCCGCATCTGGTGGTCTTGTAAACGAGAGACGAATTCAGGTTGTCAGTAACAATCTTGCAAACGCCAGCACCGCTGGCTTCAAAGAGGAGCGTTTAGTAACCCAGCAGCAATCGTTTGAAGATACTCTCAGTAGCAAATTACCTCAACTCTCGCCTCGAGCAGAAGGAGATCAGGAACGCACTCCTGGAGTGATTAATGCAACGAGCGTAACAGACTTCTCTATTGGACCGATCTCCACAACAGGAGATCCACTCAATGTCGCCATTGGTGGTCCAAATCAATTTTTTGCTGTTAATACTCCAGATGGTGAACAGTATACCAGAGCTGGAAACTTCACATTGAATGAGACCGGAACCCTTGTCACGGTAGATGGTCAGCCAGTGCTTGGTGACGGTGGTCCGATTACTCTTCCTCCAGGGAAGGTCGAGATCTCCTCAAGTGGTACCGTGACCGTTAATAACGAACAGGTGGGGCAGCTTCGAGTTGTTGAGATAGATGATTTAAAAGCACTTAAACGTGTTGGGCATACTCGGTTTGCGATCGAAGGTGGGGCTAAACCAACGAATGTCAGACCCAATCTGATCACGGAATCACTGGAGATGCCAAATATCTCTGTGGTTTCAGCAATGGTGGAGCTTGTTTCAGCCGGGAGATCGTTTGAAGCTTATACAAAGACAATCCGTACGATTGATGAGCTCAATGAACAAGCGATTCGAAACGCCCAAACTACTGGATAAGAACGAAGAGAATAACTAAAAAAGGAGTCCCCTATGATACGAAGTCTTTTTACATCAGCAACCGGAATGATTGCGCAGCAGCTCAATCTTGATGTTGTGGCGAATAATTTGGCAAACGTAAATACCCCCGGATTTAAAAAGAGCCGCGCTGATTTTCAGGACCTGATGTATCAAATCATCGAAGAACCAGGAACAAGTTCCGCACAGCGAGGAACAAGCCCTACGGGTGTTCAGGTCGGTTTAGGTGTGCGCCCAGCAGCAGTAGGAAAAATTCATTCCCAAGGGGATTTTGAATCAACGGGAAATCCATTTGATTTGGCGATTGAAGGTGATGGGCTTTATCAAGTCACTCTACCAAACGGTGATACTGCTTATACCCGAAGTGGTGCGTTTAAACTAAACGAAACAGGAAACATGGTGACCTCTGATGGGAATGAACTCTCGCCAACAATTACTATTCCCCCTGACGCACTTGGAGTGACGGTAGCAGCAGATGGAATCGTAACGGTTCGTCAGCCAGGAAGTGCAACGCCTGCTCAGGTTGGACAGATTCAAACCGTACGTTTTCAAAATCCAGGGGGATTGCGAGCAATGGGAAAAAATCTTTTCGAAGAAACTGAAGCTTCCGGAACACCTTCTACGGGAACACCGAGTGAGGATGGCTTTGGCAGTATTGCGCAGGGATTCCTTGAGAGCTCAAACGTGAGTGTTGTGGAGGAGATTATTCAGATGGTGACCGGACAGAGAGCGTATGAAGCTAACTCTAAGGTAATTCAAACAGCAGACGCACTCCTTTCTGCGGCCATTAACGTTAAAAGGTAAATAAGAATGAATAGCTACTACTCAATGACAAAAAGCATTCCGGCACTTTGTTTGCTGATTTTATTGACGATCACTATTGTATTTCCTGCTCCCGCATACAGTGAAAAAGAGATAGAACGTCCAACGGTAATCGTTTCACAAAGCGCTACAGTGCAAGGAAGTGCGGTGTTGTTAAGTGATATCGCCAAAATCTCTTCCATGGCAGAGGCAGGTGAAGATTTGGTAGAACGATTAAAAAATATTGTACTTATTGACTCTCCTGCTCCAAAAACAAGCTCAACTCTTCTTGCTGATAAGATTCTTGAAATCATTGAAAACAACGGTATCTCCCGAGAGTCATTTGGGTATTCAATCCCCCGTATTGTCACCATTGAGCGAGCGGGAAGAGCAATTACTAAGGAAGAAGTACAAACCGCAGTGCGAAATGCACTGAGTAAGGAGCCAACTCTTGATATTCAAGTGCGGGAAGTGCAGTTGCCCTCCACCTACATTGTTCCTGTTGGTGCTACTGAACTTAAGGCCACGATTATTGGAAAATCAGCAAGTGGAAGTATTCCAGTGCAGATAGAGGTGTTTGTTAATGCAAAACCAGAGGCTCGTTTTTCTGCTACTGCTGTGGTTGATGATTGGCGAGAGGTTCCGGTATTAAATCGGCAACTGGATCGGGGGATGCTTATTGATCCTACGGATCTTCAACTGGTGCGACTCAATCTTTATAAGCACCCAGCAGATATCGTTGATCGCATTGAGGATGCTATTGGGAAGAGAGCAAAGTCACAACTTGCTGCTGGAGAGACAATCCGTAAGAGCTTTATTGATATTCCTCCAGTTGTTCCACGAGGGAAGAAAATCAACGTTACCTACAAAATCAAGTCACTTTCTGCGAGTGCCACTGGAATCGCTCTTGAAGATGGATTTGAAGGTAGTGTGATTCGGGTGCAAAACGAAAGTTCAAGAAAGGTTCTTCAAGCTACCGTGGTGAGTGAACATGAAGTCGAGGTGCAAGCGAAATGAAAAAGCATAGTATCGTAATTTGGCTCTTACTTGCTGGATGTGCAGATCGGAGCATTATTCGTCGTCCAGTGGGGGAATTTGTCATCCCCGCTCAGGAGTTTAGTCGGTCTGTAAAAGAGGGAAGGGCAGAAGAGTTCACAATCTTTGATTATGAAAACGGTTCCCACGCCCGAGGCCGTCTTGATGAGTTTGCAAAGAGTCCCAATGATGTCTTGCCAGAAAATCCAAGACTTCATCTTACTGATGGGGATCCCCGTTTTCTTGAAAAAGGGTTAGAGCTAAGAAATTCCGTTCAGATACCAAACCCAAAGATAGAAGAACAACTCCGAAATGAAATACAGAGTGGTTCAGCTCGTGGCGCCTTTCATCCAACGATGGCTCAGATAGCACCGAACCGACCACCAGGAAGCTCTGCTCCTTATATTTCTGGCCAGATGAGACCAAATCCTTCGCTCTGGCCAGATGAAGGATATGGCTCATCACTTTTTCGTGATGTTCGTGCATTTCAACCGATGGATATCGTCACGATTCTTGTTAATGAGTCCTCTGAAGGGACAAAGAAAGCAGAGACGGATACAGAAACAAAGTTCTCTCTCAAGGCTGCGATAGAGAAGTTCTTTGGGGTAGAGACGAAAGATTGGGCATCAAATAACACTGCTCTTGATCCTGCAGATCTAATCAATGCAACAACAACGAGTAAGTTTGAAGGAGATGGAGAGACGACACGAGAAGGGAGATTGAAAGCCCAAATATCGGCAGTGATTATGGAGGTTCTTCCTAATGATCTTCTGAGAATTGAAGGAACAAAGATTATCTCTGTAAATAACGAAGAAGAGGTGATGGTAATCAGCGGACTTACCCGACAGCGAGATATCACTGCAAAAAACCAGGTTGATTCCAGTCGAATCGCAAATATGCGTATAGACTTTTATGGTCGGGGCGTGGTTGCAGAAAATCAAAGCCCAGGGTGGCTTGCACGAATCATAAGAAACATATGGCCATTTTAAGAAGGGGCAGCATGAGAGAGTCACAACTGAAGAAGTTGAACACAGAGTTTCACAGAGTTTCACAGAGTTTAGTAAAAGCTCTGGGAAAATATTTTTCAACGCTGTGTAAATCAACCCCATGGAAGTTAACTCTGTGTAACTCTGTGAAACTCTGTGTTCATAAAAAAAGCAATCAAATATTATTTAACGTGCTTTTATGGAGTATACTTTTCCCGTCCTCTTCCTTTGCCGCACGCTTGAAAGATATCGCCGATATTGAGGGGGTCCGCGGAAACGAACTTATCGGCTACGGTATGGTCGTAGGTCTTCAAGGTACCGGTGATAAAAAAGGAACTGCGTTTACAAACCAAAGTATCGCCAACATGCTTGAGCACCTTGGGATTCGGGTCGATCCCAAGGAATTGAGTCTCTCAAACACGGCGGCGGTAATTGTCACTGGGACGCTCCCCCCATTTTCAAAACCAGGTGCAAGAATCGATATTACGCTTTCTTCTCTTGGGGATGCTTCAACCCTTCAAGGTGGAATTCTGTTAATGACCCCGTTAAAGGGTGCAGATGGCAAAGTATATGCAGTAGCCCAGGGGCCTGTTTCAATTGGGGGATTTGTAATTGAGAGTGGAGGTGATACAACGCAAAAAAACCACCCCACGGTTGGACGAATTCCTAAGGGAGCCTCGGTGGAGCGAGCGATCCCATTTGATCTTTTTGCCTCTGGACAGGTTCGCATTCTCCTTCGAGAACCTGATTTTATTACGATTACACGTGTTGAAGATGCAGTAAATCGCTTTGTCGGCAAAGGTCGAGCCCGTGCACTTGATAGTGGGAGCGTGCTTCTTCCTCTTGATGAAATGCTCGGTCGAGAACCGGTGCAGCTAATCGCGAGCCTTGAGGAGCTTAATGTTGAGCCAGATGTTCCTGCAAGAGTAGTGGTTAATGAACGAACGGGAACGATCATTATGGGCCAACATGTTCGCGTCTCAAAAGTGGCACTCGCGCACGGAAACCTAAATATCTCTATTCGCTCCGATGTGCAGGTATCTCAACCAAACGCATTAGCTGAAGGAGAAACTGCCGTAGTGGAAAACAAAGATGTTACTGTTGGCGAAGACGGGGGACAGCTTACGGTGCTTGATGATGCAGTAAATCTTGAAGATGTAGTGCAGGCTCTAAATACCTTAGGAGCAACTCCTCGCGATCTGATGGCGATATTCCAAGCGCTCAAGGAAGCCGGAGCACTTCAAGCAGAACTTGCGGTGATGTAAGATGGAGAAAATTACACCAAATCCGATGAATGCGCAGGTTACGAGTGAGGTTTCGAGTAAGGAGCGCGCATTAAAAAAAGCTGAGATGCTTGCGGCACGGGCACTCAAAGGGGAGAAAGATGTAGAGAAAGCGACAGCAGGTTTTGAGTCTCTACTTCTTAATGAGATGTTAAAAGCGATGTGGGAATCGGTGGAAACGACCGGCCTGCTAGGAGAGGATTCAAATGAGGCCCAGATTTATAGGGATATGTTGAATCAAGCTATTGCAGATAACTCAGCAAAAGGAAGAGGAATAGGGATTAAGAAATACCTTAAGAGCGAGTTGGCAAAGGATAGAACCACTACAACCGTTAAAAGCTAAATATTGCAGTGTCACATAATCGAGAAAACCACTCATAATATTAAATAAGTGAGGTAAGGTTTTCTCGAAAACCCAATAAAGAAGTAAAGTGAGGAATAACTTGCGCCGATATCATCTAATCGAAGAGTGTCCCAGTAGTTCGAGGGGACCAAGCGCTGTAGAGATGCAAGTTACAATAGTGTTTGGAAGGAGCGAACTATGAAAATACGGGATCTTTTTTCTGATAAGCCTGAACAGATCATCCAGAAAAATTCCAAAACTGAAAAAGCTCGCGAGGCTGAAGAAAACGATTCTTCAGTTGCGGGAGAGGACCGCGTTTCTATTTCAAATACCGCAAGACAATTTTCTCTTATCTCCAAAGTTGTTGCCGATGATGAGAAGGATCAGCAACAACGCATCGCCGACCTCAAAGAACGCATCGAATCAGGTAGTTACAATGTATCGATGACGTCCGTAGCTGAGAAAATGCTTTCTTTCGCCCGAGAGGCGGATAGCGAATAGTCGCTCTCAGACGTTGTCCTGAAGAGGAGATTTTTCGTGTCTGACTTTATTCAACTATTACAGTTGCTTGAGAAAGAACTTAAGCAACAAGAGAAACTGCTGACTCTTCTTTCTGAGGAGCGCGCTGCAATTGTAAAGCTTAATCGTGAAAAGATAGAAAGCTTAAACGATAAGAAAGGCCGCTTACTTCAAGAGGGAGTAGAGCTTGAAACAAAGCGGAAAGGCGTTATAGAAGAGCTCGTTGGGACGAGATCAAAGAAAGATCCCTTTAAGTTAAGCGAAATTGTTGAACATTGCTCCTCAAAAGATATCCGAGAAAAGCTCGAACGAGTTGGTGCTGAACTTCGAAAAACAGCCTTAGCAGTTCAAGAGATGAACAACAGAAACGCTGAACTCATTCATCAATCCTTAGGAGTAATAAACGCAACGATCTCTATTATTCTTTCTGCTCCGCAAGATGCTCTTCCTACGTATAGTGAGAAAGGGGCTCTGAGTTCTGAGGCAAAGTCTCAACGATCAGGCCGGGTGTTGAAGCAAGCGTAAGAAAGTAAAATTTCACACCGGAACCTCCCTCGCATTCCCATTGTCCTAAAAACTTATCGTTAGTCGTTAAAGGTAAAGTTTGAGTGTGAGCTCGAGCTCGAGGCTAAGTAGATGTCTAAGTCTAAGACTAAGTAGAAGTCCACGAGCCTCTGTCGTTGCGAGCGAATCGAAGCAATAACATAATTCCAATTAGGGTTCGATATTTCTTCGCTTCGCACGCAACCACAAA
>CAZDIO010000075.1:0-2312 GCA_964505555.1 uncultured Bdellovibrionales bacterium | reverse complement strand
AAACAACTTCAACATCGCTCCGCTTACAGTAAAAGATTTCTGCGATCAGAAACGAAATGGCGTTATTCTTGGTGAAGACATTACAAGATCAATTCAGCTCATCAACGGAGTGGGAACGTTCCGAGTTTGGAATAGTTTTAGTATCGGACCGAAACCTTAACGAAAGTAGTTCTCCGGCGGACACCTGACAGAGAAAGCGCAGATTGAAAAATTTAGCGCCAACCTATTTTTGATGTTTTTTAAATCAGCGCAGCCCACCAGAGATAAAAAGTGTTTCGCCTGTAATCCATGACGAATCTAAAGAGGCGAGAAAAACAACCGCTGGTGCAATGTCTTTTGGTTGTCCGATCCGACCAAGCGGGGTCATTATTTCGATCTGCTTGCGAAAATCACTTTCTGTGATTCCCGCACTCTTCGTACCTTCCGTTTCGATCATTCCAGGATTGATTGAGTTTACACGGATATTGCGTGGGCCAAGCTCTTTCGCTAGGGCGCGGGTAATGGAGTCGACCGCTCCTTTTGTGGCGCTATAGACCGAACCTCCGGGGATACCCCAGGTGCTCACAACGGAACTGGTGTTAATGACGCTCCCTCCCGCGGAACCGAAGTGTTTCAGAGCTTCCTGCGTCGCAAGGAGTAAGCCAAGCACGTTTAAGTTAAACTGCTTGTGAAAATGATCTTCCGTAATCTCCTCAAGAGGTAACATCTCATATATCCCGGCATTGTTAACGAGAATGTCGAGTTTTCCAAATGCTTTTTTCGTTTCAGAAAATAAACGCTCAACATCGGCTTTCTTTGCAACATCTGCTTGAACTACGATCGCCTTCCCACCGCTACTGGTAATTTCGGCAACAACTTTTTCCGCATCCGTTTTGCTCGATGCATAGTTTACAACTACCGCTGCGCCCTCAGTTGCAAGATGTTTGGCGATCTCAGCACCAATACCTTTTGAGGAGCCGGTAACAACGGCAACTTTACCTATTAGCTTTTTCATATTTGTGGACATAATTTTATTCCTTTTTCTTTGAGCTTCAAATTCGTTGGTTTCAGAAATAAGCGCTGTAAGGGGGTAGAGATGACGCTTAGGGGTTTGCTTCTCATAACGCCTCTGCCTCCGTATAAGCCGCCCTGAACTGAAAGGCAAGGAGCGGCATCTCGCATAGTACCAAAATTTCCTAGCAAACCAGGAAAAATATGTGAGAAATTGCTCTTGTCTCTGAATCTAAGTAAGCTTCTTTTGATCACGTTACTACCATACATGCTCGTACCGCTGACTTTATGACAAATTACGATACTCACTAAAAAACTTCAGGAGCAACCTATGAACATGATTACTACAAAAGACAGCACACAGATTTATTACAAGGATTGGGGCAAAGGTCAGCCGGTGGTTTTTAGTCATGGGTGGCCACTAAGCTCAGATAGCTGGGAGTCTCAGATGCTTTTTCTTGCCTCTCACGGCTACCGCTGCATCGCCCATGATCGTCGTGGTCATGGCCGCTCCTCTCAACCGTGGAACGGAAACGAAATGGATACCTACGCTGATGACTTGGCAACATTAATTGATACGTTAAACTTAAAAAGTGCTGCTTTGATCGGATTTTCCACCGGAGGAGGCGAGGCTTCACGCTACATCGGTCGTTACGGCACAAAGCGCCTTTCAAAGGCGGCATTAATTTCGGCTGTTCCACCTCTGATGGTAAAAACTCCAGCAAATCCTGGTGGCCTACCGATTGAAGTGTTTGACGGCATTCGCGCTGGCTCGATCGCTAATCGTTCTCAACTCTATAAGGATCTTGCTTCTGGTCCATTCTTTGGCTTTAACCGCCCAGGCGCTAAGGCTTCCCAAGGAATGATTGACTCTTTCTGGCTTCAAGGAATGCAGGCGGGTCACAGAAACACACTGGAGTGCATCAAAGCGTTTTCAGAGACTGACTTTACGGAAGATTTAAAGAAGTTTGATGTCCCGACACTTATCCTCCATGGCGATGATGATCAGGTCGTGCCGATCGGTGCCAGTGCTCTTGAATCATCAAAACTCGTTCCAAACGCAAAGCTTGTCATTTACAAAGGCGCACCCCACGGCATAACAGACACTCACAAGGAGCAGCTAAACGAAGATCTCCTCTCATTTCTTAAGGACTAGAAAACAAGGAGGCCAAACAAAAAGGTGCCAGATATAAATGGCAGATACGAATGGCATTAAGATAAGCGTTTATCGAGCCTTTTTTGAATAACACAGAGTTTCACGGAGTTCCACAGAGTTAAATTCATTAACTTTTTTTCTTCACTCTGTGAGACTCCGTGAAACT